>JBQCEF010000445.1:0-19460 GCA_051960495.1 Nocardioides sp.
AGCGGCGACGCCTGGTCGGGACCGGGCTGGTCGCCGCGGCGGCCGCCGCCGTGGTGACCGTGGGGTCGTTCTCGGTCTTCGGCGGCGGTGGCGACACCGCCCCTCCGGCCACCGCCCCGGCACCGTCCGCGTCGGCGGCCCCCACCGGCCAGGAGATGGTGCCGGTCGGCTACGGACGGATGGCGGCCAACGTGGCGCTGGCGAGTGTGCCGTGGGGGACCCGGCTCGACCTCGCGTGCAGCTACGCCCCGACAGCACCCGGCGACGAGGGCGCGGCAGCGTCGTACGCCCTGTTCGTCCTGACCCGCGACGGCGGCGCCGAGCAGGTGGCGACGTGGCGGGCGCTGCCCGGCCGCACCATGACGCTCACCGCCGCGACGGCCGCTACCCGCGACCAGATCACCTCAGTGGAGGTGCGGACGGCCGACGGCCAGCCGGTGCTGAAGCTCACGACGTGAGCGCTCCGGGGTCTCCTGCCACCAGGCGAGGAGACCGCCGACCACCGCCACCACCTCGGCCGCGGCCGCGGTCAGCACGGAACCGCCCGTCCATCGCTCGTGCACGCCGAAGAGCCCGACCGTCGCGGAGATGACGAACGCGCCGAGCGTCGACGCGCCGAAGCCGACCGCCAGGAAGAGCGGGAACCAGTGCCGCCAGGCGAGCAGCAGCACGGCGATCACGGCACCGGCGACCGCGTTGAGCATGAACGACGGCCCGATCACGTGGATGTCGCGGAACCCGTCGAACCACAGCTTGAGGTGGACGATCCCGGAGACCAGGACCGCGGCGGCGACCAGCAGGCGCAACCTCATGGCGTTCTCCTCCATGTCGGCGGGAGCGGCGGGTCCGCCCCCACCGGAGGAAACGAACGGCAGGCGCCGGAGGTTCACCGTCGGCGGCTGAACCGTTCGCCGCGCCGCCGCGTATGCACGGTCACGACGAACCGACCGCGAGGAGCGCCACGATGTCCCCACTCGACCAGACCCCCCAGCTGTCGCGCCGCAAGGTGCTCGCGGTCGGGGCCGGCGCGGCCGTCGCTGCGTCGACCTTGGCCGCGTGCGGGGGCGGTGGCACGTCGTCCGCGGATCCCGCCGCGGGCAGCAGCGCGCCGGAGAAGGCAGCCGGGGGCACGGGAACCTCCGGGGCCCTGGCCAAGGTCTCCGACATCCCCGTCGGAGGCGCCGTCTCCGCGCAGACCGCCGACGGGAAACCGGTCATCGTCTCCCAACCCAGCAAGGGAGAGATCGTGGCGTTCTCGGCGATCTGCACGCACCAAGGGTGCACGGTCGCCCCGTCGGCGTCGATCATCCGGTGCCCCTGCCACGGCTCCACCTACGACCTGGCCACGGGGGCGAACACCGGCGGCCCCGCCCCCAAACCGCTCGCCGAGGTGGCGGTGAAGGTCAAGGGCGGCGACGTCGTCGAGGCCTGACAGCCTGCAAGGTCGGCTCTGGTCGAGCCACCCCCGGCGGGTCTAGTCTCGGCCCATGCTCCTCGCCGTGGAGCGGGTCGCGCTCCTCAGGCACGTCGACATCTTCGCCCGGACGCCGGGGCGAGTGCTGGCGGGGATCGCGCACGTGCTCGAGGAGGTCGACTTCTCCGCCGGGGCCGTTCTCATGGAGGCCGGCGCGGTCGAGGACTGGCTGTTCATCCTGGTCGAGGGCGAGGTCGAGGTCGTTCGCCCCGACCGCCGGCTACGGCTGTACGCCGGCAGCGTGGTGGGCGAGATGGAGGTCCTCGACACCCGGCCGCGCTCGGCGACGATCACCGCGATCACGCCGGTGCGCGCCTTCCGGCTCGGTCGGGACGCATTCGACGAGGCGGTTCGGATGCGCCCCGAGATCGCGCTGGGCGTGATCGGTGAGCTGGTCGCCAAGCTGCGCGAGACCCACGAGCGGACGGGGTGAGGAGCAGGCTGGTCCTGCTCGGGGGACAGACGATCGCACTCGGCCTGATGATGGCCTTCCTCGTGGTGCCGGTGAGCGCGCTGTTCCTTGACGCCTACGGGGCCGCCGCGTTGCCCTACGCCTACATCGCGGTCGCAGCGGCGGGTGTCGTGGTCTCCGCCGCGATGACGCGGGCCCAGGCGCGCCTGTCCCTCGCCGGGCTGGCCACGGTGGTGCTGGCCGGCTACGTGCTGCTGGCCGCGGCGGGATGGGTGGTGCTGGTGACCACCGAGGGCCACTGGGTGACGTTCCCGCTGCTGGTGATGTTCCCGTTGAGCATCCCGATCGGGTTCGTGCTGGTCGGCTCCCAGGCCGGACGGCTGCTCGACGTACGCCAGATGAAGGCGCACTTCCCGCGCATCGCGGCCGGCTTCTCCGTGGGCTTCGCCGTGGGCGGCCTCTCTGCCGCCGCCGTCGTCCCCGTCCTCGGCGGACCGGAGAACCTGCTGGTTCTCGACGTGGTGGCCGCTCTCGCGATGCTGGGCCTGGTGCTCGAGACCGCGCGCCGCCACCCCGCCGAGCTGCGGGCGGCCCCCGCACCGAGAGCAACCGCCCGGCCGGGCCTTCCCTCGGCCACCGGCGTCCGGGAGCTGCTGACGCACAGGCTGGTCGTGCTGATCTTCGCCTACCAGGTGCTGTCCGCCGCCGTGACGCAGCTGCTGGACTACATGGTCTGGGAGCGAGCCGCGGTGCGCTACCCGGACCCCAGCGACCTGGCGCAGTTCCAAGGCTTCTTCGGCGCGGTCATCAACGTCGTGAGCGTCGTCTTCGTGGTCGCGCTCGCGGGCTGGCTGCTGACCCGGTTCGGGATCGGCCTGGGCCTGGTCGCGAACCCGCTCGGAGTGCTGGTCGTCCTCGCCGTCACCACGGTCCTCGGCTACTCCGTCGGCCCGCTCGCGACGGTCTTCTTCGTCTTCGTGTGCGCGCAGCAGGTCACCGACATCTCACTGACCGACGGGACCACTCGCGCGTCGATCAATGCGACCTACCAGGCGCTGTCGCCGGACCTGCGGCTGCGTGCGCAGACGCTGATCGAGGGCGCGGGCGTCCCCCTCGCACTCGGGTTCGTCGGCCTGCTGCTGATCGCCCACACCGCCCTCGGGCTCGACGTCCGCGCGGTGGCCGTGATGACCCTGGTGCTGGCGGTGGCCTGGGCCGGCGCGGCAGTGCGCGCCTACCGGGAGTACGGCGCGGACCTGCGGGCGGTCCTCTCGCGGCGTTCCTGGGAGTCGCTCGCGCTGCGGATCGACGACGACGCGAGCCGGGCGGCGGTCGACCAGCTGCTCTCCTCGTCCGACCCCCGCGACGTGCACGCGGCGCTCGACGCGCTCGTCGACACCGGAGACCCCGCGGTGGACGGGCACGTCGTGGCGCTGCTGCGGGACCCGGACCCGGTGCGGCGGCGCCTCGGCGTCGAGGTGGCGCTGGCCTCCGGCCGCCTCGACGCAGAGGTCGTGTCCGCCGCCGCGGCAGTCCTTCTCGACGACCCCGACGACCGGACCCGCACCCTGGCTGCGGCCGCGCTGGTTCGGCGGCCGAAGGGGGAGCGCGAGGCCGCCCGGTCGGCCTGGCTGCGCGCGGCCTCGTCCCCGGACCCGGGGACCGTGCGCTCCGCCCTCGCCGCGGCCGCGGTCGCACCGCACCGGTTCTTCGTGCCCTACCTCGTCGGGCTGGCCGCCTCGGAGTCGGCCTCGGGCGCGCTCCTCGACGCGCTCACGGCTCACGCCGACCACCTGCTGCCCGGGGTAGCGGGTCTGCTGTCCGACGCTTCCGTGCCGCGACGGACCCGCGAACGGATGGTGTTCGTGCTGGGTCGCTCCGCGGCGCCGGAGGCACGCGACCTTCTCGTGGAGCACCTCGACGACGGCGACCTCGCGATCGTCGAGGCGGCCGCTACCTGTCTCGTCGGCCAGGGGTACCGCGAACCGGCCGGCCAGCCGGCCCTGGACCGCCGGCTCACCGAGGCGGTGGCCCGCACCGGCCGGTGCCTGGAGGTCCTCGACCTCCTCGACGGTGGGCCCGGGAGCGAGGAGCTCGCCGACGCGCTGCGTGACGAGGTCAGCGCGTCCGCCCGACGCGTCTCGGTGCTGCTGGGGCTCGTGCACGACCCGCGTGCGATCCGGTCCGGTCTCGACCACCTGTCGGCGGACGACCGGGAGCGCAGCACCGCCCTGGAGATGCTGGAGGTGACCCTCGGCCGGTCGACGCTCGCGCACGTGCTCACGGTGGCGGACCCGGCACTGGACGACGTCGAGCGCCGGACCAGGTGCGCGGCCGTCGCGGAAGCGCCGCACCGTGACCTGGTGGCCTGGCTCGAGGAGCTGGTCCGCGACCCCGACGCCTACTGGCACGAACCCTGGCTGCGGGCGTGTGCCCTGCGGGCGCTGCCCGGACGCGTGGACCCCGCGGCAGCCGCCGTCCTGGCCGAGCCCTGGCGCGACGACGAGGACGCTGCGGTGGCACAGACCGCGCGGTGGGTGGGCTGGGTCGCCGACGGGGGCGCGTCCGTGGCTGGCCAGGTGAGCCCGGGGAGGTCGGACCCGGTCCGCCGGTAGGGCCGGCGCGGCAGCGCTCGCGCCGAGCCCCAACTCGCACGCCGCCCCCAGTCGCCTGACTGCGGTGTCGGACCCGGTCGGCGCGGGTAGGTCGTGGACGTGGTCCGGCGACGTGCTCAGCGAGTGTTACGAGAGGTGCGTGCCCGCACCCCGACGGTCGTCGTCCGGGTGGTCGGGGAGATCCGCGACGACCGGGTGCTCGGGCTGGCCGCGGAGACCGCGTTCTTCGCGGTGCTCAGCCTGTTCCCGGCGCTGCTCATCGCCACCAGCCTGCTCAGCCTGCTCGACGTCGTCGTCGGTGCCGACGTCGCCGCCCGAGCCGAGGAGCGCGTCGTCGGTGCGCTGGAGGTGATCCTCACCGACCGGTCCGCCGGTGCGATCCGGTCCGTGGAGTCGCTCTTCGAAGGCGGGTACGGCGGGCTCCTCACCTTCGCCAGCATCGGCGCGCTGGTCACGCTCTCCGGAGCATGGGCCGTGCTGGTGGAGGCGCTCAACCTCGCCTACGACACCGTCGAGCTGCGGAGCTGGGTGCGGCGCCGACTGCTCGGTCTGCTGCTCGGCGCGGCCACCGTCCTGATCGTCGTGATCACCCTGGCCGTGGTCGTGGTCGGCCCCTTCCTCGGGCGCGGCGAGGATGTCGCCGGAGTGGTCGGCCTGGATGACGCCTACATCGTGGGCTGGCGAGTGCTGCGGATCCCCGTCCTGCTCGTGGTCACCACGCTGTGGCTGATGTTCGTCTACCGCGTTGCGCCGTACCGGAGGACCACGTGGCGTTCCTCGCTGCCCGGAGCGCTGCTCACGGCCGTGGCGTGGCTGCTCGCCACGGGCGGCTTCTCCGTCTACCTACGCGTCGTCGGTGAGCGCAACCCCGTGCTGGGGGCCTTCGGAGGCGGCGCGATCATGATGATCTGGATCTACCTGCTGAGCGTGGCGCTCCTGGTCGGCGGCGAGCTCAACGCCGTGCTGCAGGAGCGCGCAGCGCGCGGAACACCATCAGCAGCAGGACCAGCGAGAGCGCCTGGGCGGTCAGCAGGACGGCGACCAGGTCCCAGCGCGTCCCGCCGTACAACCAGCCGGCCAGGGCGCCGCCTGCGAGAGCAGCTGCCCCCTCGAACGCAGCGAACACCCCGTAGGCCGTAGCGAGGCGACTCGACGGCACCAGGTCGGCGACGAGCGCCTTGACCGTCGACTCCTGCACCCCGGTGGCGGCGCCCCAGATGAGCACCCCGAGCACCGCGACCCACAGCTGCCCGGCAAGTGCGAGGGTCGGCACAGCGCCGACCAGGAACGGGAGCGTGAGCAGCACCCGCGCGCCCACCCGGTCGTAGGCGAAGCCTGTCGCCAGGGCGGCGAGCGCGGCGGTGGCCATGGCGGCGGCGTAGACGACCGGCACGGCGGCGGCCCGGACGAGGTGGTCGTCGACGAGGTGGAAGGAGATCACGCCGAAGGTCATCAGTCCGAGCGTCGATGCGGCGCTCGCCGTGGCGAACAGGTAGAAGCGCCGCGGCAGCGGAGTGGTCACCGGGACCGGTTCGGGCTTGGCGACCGGGTGCGCCGGCTCGGACTCGGCAGCCGTCTCCTCATGACCCAGGTGCGGGGTCCGGGCACGAAGCCACAGCAGCAGTACCATCGCGACGGCGCCGGGCACTGCCAGGACGGCGAGACCGGCCCACATCGCCCCCGCGAGCGCGACGACACCCGCGACGAGGAGGGGGCCGGCGAAGGCGCCGACCTGGTCGAGGGCCTTGTGCACTGCGAAGCCCCGCCCGCGGCCGACCTCTCGGGCCGCGTGGGCGAGCAGCGTGGACTTCGAGGGGCTGCGCACCGCCTTCCCGGTGCGCTCGAGCAGCACCAGCGTGCAGGCCAGCGCAAGACCGGCTCCGCCGGCGAACGGTGCGACCGCCATCAGCGGGACGCACACGGCAGTCATCGCGTAGCCGACGATCGTCAGCCCCCAGTAGCGTCCGCTCCGGTCCGCCCAGGGGCCGGAGGCCAGCCGCAGCACGAGCGCGGCGGCCTCGCCGGCACCGGTGACCAGGCCGACGACCAGGGCGGTCGCGCCGAGGGAGGCGAGGTAGGGCCCGGTGATGGAGCGGGCGCCCTCGTAGACCATGTCCGCGGCCAGGCTGACGACGCCGAAGCCCACCACCGTGCGCCAGGGCGACCAGGGGGCGGGGGAGTCGGTCAGCGCAGCGGTGCCGCGCTCAGGCACCGGCCGCCGTCTCGCCCGGCGTCCGGTCGTGGTGTCGGCGGCGCAGGCGCCACGTCACGAGTCCCGTCACGGCCACGATGATAAGCACCGCAGCCGAGCCGCGGCCGAGCGACTGCGCCACCGCGTCGATCGAGCTCCCGGCGAAGTAGCCCAGCAAGGTGACACCGGCACCCCACACGAGCCCACCGACGACGTTGAAGACGAGGAACCGGCGGTAGCGCATCCCGCTCGCCCCCGCCAGGGCGGGCATCATCGCGCGCAGGAAGGCGGTGAACCGACCCAGCACGACCGCACGACCGCCGCGGCGGCGCAGGTAGCCGCGCGCCGCCTCGATCCGGTTCCGGTGACGGCGCAGCGGGCGCAGCTCGCCCAGCCTCGGGCCCAGCCGGCGGCCGACCTCGAAGCCCACGCTGTCACCGAGCACGCCGGCGCCGACGACCAGGCCGAGCAGCAGCCACAGCGACAGGTGTCCCGTCGAGGCGAGCAGCCCGCCGAGGAGGACGGCGGTCTCGCCCGGTACGACGAAGCCCACGAAGATCGCGGCTTCCACGAAGACCAGCAGCCCGATCACGACGTACGCCCACGGGCCGGGGACGGCGAGAAGGTGCGCGACGAGCCCGCTCATGGGTCGCACCTCCTCGTCGATGCCGGGGGTCTGCCCGGTCGTGGCTCCAGGCTAGGCACCGGACATGAAGGCCGGATGAACCCTGATCCCGGGCGGTCGGCGTCGCCGCGGGCGCTACCGTCGTCGCCATGAGGTCCGACGCGTGCGCATCCTGGTAGCCGAGGACGAGCCGCGTCTGGCCGCGCTGCTCGACCAGTCGCTGCGCGAGGTCGGCTGGGACGTCGAGGTCCGCGGCGACGGCCGCTCGGCGCTGTCCGCGGCGATGTCGGGGGACCCGCCGTACGACGTGCTGGTGCTCGACTGGATGCTCCCCGAGCTCGACGGGGTGTCGGTGTGCCGACGGCTGCGCGACGTCGGGGTCCGCACCCGCGTGCTGATGCTGACCGCACGCAGCACGGTCTCGGACCGGGTGGCCGGCCTCGACGCCGGGGCGGACGACTACCTGGTCAAGCCGTTCGACCTCGAGGAGCTGTTCGCGCGGGTGCGGGCGCTGCACCGCCGGGTCACCGAGGACGAGCGGCAGCCTCTCCGGGTGGGGGACCTGGTCCTCGACCCGTCCTCGCGGCGGACCTGGCGCGGAGACCAGGAGATCGAGCTGTCCGCCCGGGAGTTCGACATCCTCGCGCTGCTGATGGACCGGGTGGGGCGCGTGGTCACCCGCTTCACCATCCTCGAGGAGGTCTGGGACGGCGACACCGACCTGCGCAGCAATGTCATCGACGTGCACGTCGCCGCCTTGCGAGCCAAGATCGACAAGCCGTTCGGCACCCGCACGATCACGACGCTGCGCGGTGTCGGCTACCGGTTGGAGAGCACGTGACCGTGCGGGAGCGGCTTGGTCGCCTGCCGCTGCGGGTGCGGCTCGTGGCCGGCTTCTCCGCGACCATGCTGGTCGTGCTCACCGCCGCAGGAGCGTTCGTCTACTGGCGGGTGTCGTTCGCGCTCGACCGGCAGCTCAACAGCGAGCTGACAGACGTGTCGCGGGTGCTGACGCCCCTGGTCACTCCCAGCGGGTCGATGCGCAGCGGGGCGCAGCGCGTCGTGGCCGACCAGCTCTTCCAGGTGCTCGACCGTGACGGGCAGGTGCTCAGCGCCAGCCCCGCCCTGGGCGACGACCCCCTGCTCCCCGAGGACGCAGCACGCGACGCGCTCGACGACCCCGTGCGCCGCGACATCGGGGCCCTGCTGCCGGTCGCCCGGCATCCGCTGCGCGTGTACGCCGTGCCGTTGCCGGACGCGGGCGCGCAGCAAGCGGCGGTCCTCGTCGTGGCGGCCCGGCGCGACCACCGCGACGAGGCGCTGCTCGAGCTGCTCGGCCAGCTGGCCGCAGCGGGGATCGGCGCGCTGCTCGTGACCGCACTCGTCGGCGAGCGGCTCGCGAAGGCTGCGTTGCGTCCGGTGGAGGCCTACCGGCTGCAGGCCGCGGAGATCGTGGCCGGGGCCAGCGGTGTGCGCCTGGACGTCCCTGCGCAACGGCACGACGAGGTCACGCGACTCGGCGACACGCTCAACGCGATGCTCGACGCGCTCGAGGGCGCACTGGACCGCGAGCGGCACTTCGTCAACGACGCGAGCCACGAGCTGCGCACGCCCCTGACGTTGCTGCGCACGCGCGTTCAGCTCGCCCGGCGCCGGCCGCGGTCCGTGGCCGAGCACGAGGCGGTGCTCGCCGAGATCGAGACCGACGTGGTGCGGCTGACCGCCCTCGCCGAGCAGCTGCTCGAGGTGGGGATCCCCTCGCAGGGTGACGCCTCCGGCTGCGACCTGGCCGACGTCGTACGGCGTGAGCTCGCGCGCCGCGGGCCGACGGGACCGGAGGGGACCGGTCGCGGACGCGTGAGCCTCACCGCCCCGGGACCGGCGCCGGTGGCGGTCGGCGAGGTGCAGGTCGCCCGGCTGGTCACCAACCTGGTGGACAACGCCCATCGTCACGGTGCTCCACCCGTCCGGGTCGTCGTGGACGCCCCGCAGGGATACGCACGACTCGTCGTCGCCGACGGGGGACCGGGGATGTCGCCGGAGATGCTCGCCACGGCCACGCGCAGGTTCGCCCGGGCCGCCGAGTCCCGGCCCCGGGAGGGGTTCGGGCTGGGGCTGTCGCTGGTGGAGAGCATCGTGTTGCGCGCCGGAGGCGAGCTGCGGCTGTGCTGCCGCGGGCACCACGAGAGATTCGGCGCGAGCGACCTCGGACCCTGCGACCACGGGGACGCGATGACGGTGACGGTGATCTTGCCGGCACCGTGAGCCGCAGCGCGGTTCGCACGTTTCATCCGGTCTTCACGTTGGGTTCGTACGATGTCCGGTGCTCGTCCACCGAAAGGACACCTCGCACCCATGCTCAACGACGCCCTCTCGGCGCTCACCGGTCTGACCGGACTCGGCCGCCTCGGCCTCGACGTCGGGGCCATGCTGGTCCTGGTCGGGGTGCTGTACCGCCGCCGGGCCGCCGCGCCGGAGATGACGCTGGTGTTCACCTCGCTCAACGTCGGCCTCTTCGTGGCGGTCACCTCGATCGGCTCGGGAAGCTTTCCCACCGGGATCGGCTTCGGGCTGTTCGGCCTGCTCAGCCTCGTGCGGCTCCGCAGCGCGGCGTTCACGCTCAAGGACGTCGCCTACACGTTCGTCGCCCTGGTGCTGGCCCTCGTCAACGGCCTGCCCGAGCGGAACCTGCTCCTCGTGCTCGGTCTCGACGTCGTCTTGCTGGCGGCGGTGTGGGTCACCGACGAGTCCCGCTCCGTGGCCGTCACGAGGGTGATGCGGTTGACCCTGGACCGCGTGCTCACGGAGCCGGACGCCCTCGACGCTGAGGTGCGGGAGCGGCTCGGGGTGGAACCGCTCAGCGTCGCCGTCGACGACGTCGACCTGGTCCGCGAGACCACCCGCGTGTCCGTCCGCTACACGGTGACCGACCCGTGGTGGCTGTGGGCGGACGCCGACACCGCTGCACGCCGCGCGGACGCCCTCGAGAGCGGGAGCGAACGCCTTGACGCGCGCTGACAGCCCCGGACGCCCCCTGCCGTTCTCGCTGGGGGACCGCGCGGAGGTCGGCCTCGCCGAGGTGGTCGAGGACGCGGCCCGGTTGACGAGGGTCGACCGCAAGTACCTCGTCACGAACGCCGTGGCCTCGGACCTCCTGGGCGCCCTGCCCCCGGACTTCCGGGTGCTCAGTATCGACGGCCGCACGACGACGTCCTACGCCAGCACGTACTTCGACACCGCGGACCTCGACTCGTGCCGGGACCACGTGCGCGGCCGTCGGCGGCGCTGGAAGGTGCGCAGCCGCGTGTACGTCGAGGACCAGCTCTGTCGCATCGAGGTGAAGACCAAGGACGGCCGCGGGGTCACGGTCAAGACGGTCGCGGAGAGCGCAACCGCGCGGCACGGCAGGCTCGTAGGTGACGAGCTCTCGTTCGTGGCCCGGACCTTCGAGAGCATCGGCCTCACGGTGCCGGTGGCCCGCCTGCGGCCGAGCATGGACGTCGCCTATCGCCGGGTCACGCTCGCCGACACCCGAGCCGGTCTGCGGGTCACGCTCGACTGGGGAGTGGAGTGCCGGCTCGACGGCGGACGCGTCGTTCTCGACGAGGGTTTCGTCCTGGTGGAGACCAAGGGAGGGGAACGGCCGTCGGCAGCCGACCGGGCGCTGCTCGCGCTGGGGCGCCCGGCCACGACCCTTCAGCAAGTACGTCTCGGCGGCGTCGCTGCTGCGGGCCGACATCGCGGACAACGACGTACGACGCCTCCGCGGTCGGGCTCTTCACGCAACGGCAGCCCACGAGGAGGCGATGTCCGCATGACCGGAGATGCACACCGACCGACAAGCCGTCGCTACCGGGTCATCGCCGTGCTCGCCGTCCTGGCCGTGTGCCTCGGCGCCGTCGGCCCCTGGGCCTACGCGTCGTTCGTCGACACCTCGGCCAAGGACCGGATCGAGGCCGACCCGCCGCCCGCGCTGTTTCCCGAGGACACCGTCACCCCGTTGGGTCGCCGCATCGCTGCCGAGGCGGATCCCGCTCACGCGACGATGGCACGGTGGTGGGACGTCCACGGCACCAGTCCGCACGACGCGGCCTTCGTGCGCTGGGTGGAGCGCCGGTTGCCGGCTCCGCCCGCACCCGCCGACCGGGCGGCCGAGATCAAGCAGGTGCAGGCCCTCGCTCCGACGCGGACCCCGGCCGGTGTCGACGCCGCCACCTGGCTGGAGGCCTACGGCAAGAAGGACGTCTGGAAGCTAGCGGTGCACGACCAGGCCGAGCTGCTGCCCACCCGCGTGGGCGAGCGCCGCAAGCAGGAGCTCGACGACCTGTTGAAGATGTCCAAGACCGTCGCCGACGCGCTGGGCACGAAGTACCAGCAGCCGGCTCCCTACGTGGTCGACCCCCGACTGCGTCCCGACCACACCGTCGTGCCGGGGCAGGTGTGCCCGTGCTCCTACCCCTCGCGCCACGCCAGTGCCGGCGCGGCGGCGCGCACCTTCCTCGGGGCACTGCTGCCGCGGCGGACGTCCGACTATCGCTGGACCGAGGAGCAGGTCGCCTACTCGCGCGTCTACATGGCCGGGCACGTCCCCAGTGACATCACCGCGGGTGCGCGCCTCGGGGACATGATCGGTGAGTACTTCCTCGTGACCCGGCACCACCTCTCCGCCGAATCTTCTGCAGGAACATGAACCTGCAGAAACCTGTACGCATTATCACTTCAAAGCGGGACATTCTCTGGGGTTGACTGACGCGGTCGTTCCAGAACCGGGACCTCAGGGTCTCGGTTTTTCCATGTGCGCGTGGCGATCCCGCGCGTGCACTCCACGCGTCTACCCCCCGGGAAGTCTCCGGGGCGAAAGGGGAAGGGATGTCCCGCCACTCTCGCGGTGTCTCTCGCTTCCGGCTGGCCGTGGCCGCACCCGCTCTCGCGCTCCTCGTCACCGCGGTGACGACGGCCGGCAGCGAGACGGTGCAGGCCGCACCACAGCCGTCACCGGACCGCACCTCGCCCTCGCTTGCAGATGAGGCCACCTACATCAACTACGCCGCCCCGCAGGTGGAGGCAGCCTTCGGCCGCGACGTCAAGGTCTCGAAGGGCAGGAAGGCCACGGACCAGCGCGGCGACGCGATCGCCCGCGCCATGCGCGTCGACGCCAAGCACGCACAGGGCAACCCCGTGACCGGTCGCGAGCTCGCCAAGCTCGAGGCCAAGTCGCTCAAGACCGGCAAGAGCCCGAAGCAGATCAAGAGCCACTACAAGGGCGCGAAGTCGACGCAGGAGGCCAAGCTCCTCACGATCCTCGTGGAGTTCAACGAGAACGCCAACGACGACTTCACCGACTCCTACGTCCCCACCGAGTTCGGCGCGACGGACTGCAAGCCGGGCAGTGTGCAGAACGGGCCGCTGCACAACAACATCCGGAACCCTGCCGAAGGCACGCCGGTCGACAACAACTCGATGTGGGTGCCGGACTTCTCCTCCGAGCACTACAACCAGATGCTCTACACCAAGCAGGGCATCACCGAGCGAGTCCGCCCGGACCTGACCGGCCCCGACGGCAAGCCGGGCGTCGACATCTCCGGCTACACGATGAAGAACATGTACGAGGAGATGTCGCACGGCGCCTACACCGTGACCGGCGAGGCCACCCCGTGGGTGAAGGTCGACCACTCCGAGGCCTACTACGGCGCCACCGTCTGCCACAAGAACGACAAGGGTGAGTGGGAGGCCGGCCCCATGCAGGACATGCAGGGCCACCCGGACAACCCGCTCGGCCCCGGCCAGCTCCCGATCGACGCCGTGGCGGCACTCGCCGAGGCGCAGCCAGACTTCCCGTGGGCCGACTACGACATCGAGGACCAGGGCGACGTCGACGGCGACAACAACTACAACGAGCCCGACGGGATCATCGACCACGTCGTGCTGGTGCACGCGGGCTCGGACAAGTCCGGCGGCGGCGGGGCCGAGGGCACCTACGCGATCTGGGCGCACTCGTCCGCGGTCGCCGGTGGTGCCCCGATCCCCGGCACGGACCTGAAGCTGTCGAACTACATCGTGCAGCCCGAGGACTCGGGCGTCGGCGTGTTCGCCCACGAGTACGGCCACGACCTCGGCCTGCCGGACCTCTACGACACCAGCGGCGCGGCCGACTCCGACGTCGACTTCTGGGACCTGATGGCCTCCGGCTCCCACGCCGGACCGATCTTCCAGTCGATGCCCACGCACATGGGCCTGTGGGACAAGTGGGTCCTGGGCTGGGCGGACCCGGTCGAGATCAACCCCGGTGACGACCCCCGCACGGTCATCGTCGGCCAGAACTCCCGCCCGCTGAAGGGCACCGCCGACGGGGTGAAGATCAACCTGCCCAACAAGGAGATCGACCTCGCAGACCCCCACAGCGGCTCGAAGATGTGGTGGGGCAACAACGACCAGAGCTGGGCCAAGAACACGCTGACCCGCACCGTCGAGGTGCCGGGCTCCGCCGACGCCAAGTTCTGGATGTGGAACAACTACGTCATCGAGCAGGACTGGGACTTCGGCTTCGTCGAGGTATCGACCGACGGTGGTGACACCTGGGCCGAGCAGCCGGTGTACGACGAGTCAGGGAAGCCGGTCACCACGCCCGAGGACTACGCCGACCCCAACGGTCGCATGGCCGACTTCGGCGGCAAGCAGTTCGGCCTCACCGGTGACAGCGAGGGCTGGCAGCACGAGTACGTCGACCTGTCGCCGTACCAGGGTGAGAGTGTCCAGCTCCGGCTGCTCCAGGCGACCGACGCGGCGTTCGAGGAGCGCGGCTGGATCGCCGACGACTTCTCCGTCACCGATGGCGACGGGGCGACGGTCTGGTCCGACGACGTCGAGAACGGTGAGAACGGCTGGACCGCGAACACCGGGACCTTCGTCGCCGGTTCGGCGCTGGGCGGCGGCTGGATCATCGACACGGGCCACCGGTCCAACGCCCAGTACTACCTGGTCGAGTGGCGCAACTTCGACGGGTTCGACGAGGGCCTGAAGTACGCCTACGACACGACCTACCAGACCGACGACGGTCAGTGGAACGTGGAGAAGCTCGCCTACAACGCGCCGGGTGCGCTCGTGTGGTACCGCGACACGACGTACGGGAACGCCAACCACACGGTGGTCAACACGACTTCGCTGCCGAGCGAGGGCGCCAATGGCGGCCTGCTCATCGTGGACAGTCACTTCGACCCGATGCGTCGGAGCGGTGCCGCAGCCGAGATCGACCCGACCACGCTGAACAACCTGCCGTCGCGGCCGCAGTCGTCGAACGCGGCGTTCGGGCTGCAGCCGACGTACCCGTTCAAGGAGTGCGTCGTGGCGAAGGATTCGGTCATGCCGGTGTGCAACGAGCACGCGCCACAGGCGCCGGTGAGCACCTTCACCGACGACCAGGGCTGGGTCCCGGGCATCGAGATCCGTGGCAATAGCCTGTTCTACCGCGACGTGGACGCGTCCACGGTGGTGCCGTCCCGCGGGAACGCGCCGTACTCGACTCGAGTGGTCGACGCCGACGGGAACCCGCTGAAGCAGTACTACGGCCTCGAGGGCTACACCATCACGCCGTTCGGCTCGGGCAACCCGGCCGACGAGGGTGATGCCGGCGTCGGCTACGGCACCGTCGTGACGGTCGCCAAGGCGATGCAGGACAACCAGGCGGCACAGATCAAGATCACGCCGCCGACCCCGTGACGGGGAAGCACTGAGCGAGCGCGGGAGCCCGGGCCGGTGACGGTCCGGGCTCTCGTGCGTTCGCCTGCGGTCAACGGAGGAGGAGCGACTTCGCACCTGCGGATACCGTCTGCCTCATGAGCGAGCGCATCGACGTCTGGTTCCCGTCAGGCGACGGGGAGTGCAGTGCGTGGTTCTACCGCCCCGCGGGTGAGGGCCCGTTCCCGGTGGTGGTGATGGCCCACGGACTCGGCGCCATCCGCGAGATGGGGTTGGCGCCGTACGCCGAGAGGTTCGTCGCCGCCGGTTACGCCTGCCTGGTCTTCGACTACCGCCACTTCGGTGCCAGCACCGGGGAGCCCCGGCAGCTGCTGTCGATCCCGCGGCAGCGGGAGGACTGGAAGTCCGCGATCGCCTACGCGCGCACCCGGCCGGAGATCGACGCGGACCGGGTCGCGCTGTGGGGCTCCTCGTTCGGAGGTGGGCACGTCATCAGCACGGCGGCCGAGGTGCCCGTGGCCGCGGCGATCGCCCAGTGCCCGTTCACCGACGGGCTCTCCTCGGTGCTGGCGATCCCGCCGCTCACCTCGGCCCGGCTGGCGGTGCTCGCGGTCCGCGACCGGCTCGCCGCGATGCGTCACCGGGAGCCGGTGATGGTCGCCCTCGCAGGAGATCCGGGCACCACCGCGCTGATGAGCGCCGAGGACGTCGTACCGGGCTTCCTCTCGCTGGTGCCGGACGGCGTGGTGTTCCGCAACGAGGTCGCCGCCCGCATCGCCCTCGACATCCTCCGCGACCGACCGGGTGCCAAGGCCGGCCATGTGCAGTGCCCGCTGCACGTCACGGTGTGCCAGTACGACTCGGTGGCTCCGGCGCGGGTGACGAGCCGGCTGGTCCGCCGCGCACCCAGCGTCGAGGTGCTGCGGCG
Source organism: Nocardioides sp. (assembly GCA_051960495.1). GTDB lineage: Bacteria > Actinomycetota > Actinomycetes > Propionibacteriales > Nocardioidaceae > Nocardioides_B. The sequence goes on from JBQCEF010000445.1 coordinate 15,941, forward strand.
GCCCTGCGGCCACTTCGACATCTACACCGGCCGGGAGTTCGACCGTGTGGTCGAGGCCCAGCTGGCGTTCCTGCGCCGCCACGTCCCGGTCGACCCGCGGTGAGCACCCGGTACGTCGCGATCGGTGACAGCACCGTCGAGGGACTCGAGGACCCGGGCCCGGACGGGGTGTACGTCGGGTGGGCGGACCGGCTCGCACAGCACCTGGTTCGCGTCCACCCCGACCTCCTCTACGCCAACCTCGCCGTCCGGGGACTGACGGCCGGCGAGGTTCGGACCACGCAGCTCGATCGGGCCGTCGCGCTGCGCCCCGACATCGCCGTGGTCGTCGCCGGCGTCAACGACGTGCTCCGTCCGCGGTTCGACGCCGAGGCGCTGCGGACGGACCTGTTCGCGATGTTCGACGCATTGAGCGACATCGGGGCGCGAGTCGCCTCGTTCACCATGCCCGACATGTCGCGGGTGGCGCCGCTCGCGGTCGTCCTCCGCGGCCGGATCGAGAGCCTGAACGAGATCGTGCGCGAGGCGGGGCGCACCCGCGGCGTCGCCGTGGCCGACCTGGCCGCCGAGCCGCTCGCCTCGGACCCGGCGCTGTGGCACGACGACCGGCTGCACGCCAACACCGAGGGACACCGTCGCGTCGCGCTGGCGCTCGCCGAGGCTCTCGCCGTTCCTGCCGAGGACTGGCGAACGCCGCTGCCGCCGGCGAACGAACCCTCCCGCGTCGAGGTGCTCGCCCGCGAGACCGGCTGGGTGATCTCCCACCTGGTGCCCTGGCTGTGGGGACGGGTCGCCCCTCGGCCGCCGGAGACCCCGAAGGTCTGCAAGCGTCCGGACCTGCTCCCGGTCGTGGCCGACAGCCACGGACAGATCGGGCCCTAGGACCCTTATCCACTGCCACGCGCCGACCTAGCCTCCGGGTGAGGAGGCGAAATGTTTGCTGTGCGCATCCACGGGCGCGGGGGCCAGGGAGCCGTCACCGCGGCCGAGCTCTTGTCGGTGGCGGCGTTCGACGAGGGTCGCCACGCCCAGGCCTTCCCCACCTTCGGGTCCGAGCGGACCGGTGCCCCGGTCGTGTCGTTCTGCCGGATCGACGACCGGCCGATCCGGTTGCGCGAACCGATCGCGGACCCCGACGCGCTGATCGTGCAGGACCCCACGCTGCTGCACCAGGTGAACCTGTTCGCCGGGCTTCGCCGGGACGGCTTCCTGCTGCTCAACACCTCGCACTCGCTGGAGGATCTCGGGCTCGAGGACCTCGTCGCGAGGCTGACCCCGGAGCACATGATCGCCGTACCCGCGACCGAGATCGCGCGGGAGCACCTGGGCCGTCCGTTGCCCAACGCCGCACTACTGGGCGGGTTCGCCGCGCTGACCGGGCAGGTCTCCCTCGCCGCGGTCAGCGGTGCCATCCGCGCCCGGTTCCCGGGAGCGGTCGGGGAGGGCAACGTGCGCGCCGCCGAGGTCGCCCACGAGCACGTCGTCGCATCGATGAGGAGGTTGGCCGATGCTTAGCCAGATCGAGGGCTCCCAGGCGGTGGCCCGGGCGGTCGCGTTGTGCCGGCCCGAGGTGATCGCCGCCTACCCGATCTCCCCGCAGACGCACATCGTGGAGTCGCTGTCGGACCTCGTGCGTCTCGGTGAGCTCAGGCCCTGCGAGTACCTCATGGTGGAGTCGGAGTTCGGCGCCATGTCGGCCTGCATCGGCGCCTCGGGTGCGGGCGCGCGCAGCTACACCGCCACGTCGAGCCAGGGGCTGCTGTTCATGGCGGAGGCGCTGTTCAACGCCTCCGGCCTCGGCCTGCCGATCGTGATGACGCTGGCCAACCGCGCCATCGGCGCGCCGATCAACATCTGGAACGACCACTCCGACTCGATGTCGATGCGTGACTCGGGCTGGATCCAGCTGTTCGCGGAGTCCAACCAGGAGGCGGTCGACCTGCACATCCAGGCGTTCCGGCTCGCCGAGACCCTGTCGGTCCCGGTGATGGTCTGCATGGACGGGTTCGTGCTGACGCACGCCTTCGAGCAGGTAGACCTCCCCACGCAGGAGCAGGTCGACTCGTTCCTGCCGCCGTTCGTCGCCCAGCAGATGCTCGACCCCGAGGACCCCGTCACCATCGGCGCGATGGTGGGGCCCGAGGCGTTCGCCGAGGTGAAGTACCTCATGCACGCCAAGCAGGTCATGGCGCTCGACGCGATCCCGGAGATCGCGGCCGAGTTCGCGGACGTGTTCGGCAGGCGGTCCGGCGGCCTGGTCCGGCCCTACCGCTGCGAGGACGCGGAGACGATCGTGCTCGCGCTCGGGTCGGTGCGCGGGACCATCGAGGAGGTCGTCGACGGCCTGCGTGACGAGGGCGTCTCGATCGGCGTCCTCGGCATCGGCTGCTTCCGTCCCTGGCCCAAGGACGAGGTCCGCGAGGCGCTCCAGCACGCCGAGCGGGTGGTCGTCCTCGAGAAGGCGTTCGCGGTCGGGGCCGGAGGCATCGTCGGGCAGAACACCCGCGACGCCACCCGTGGCCTGCCGATCGAGGTGTACGACGTGGTCGCCGGCCTGGGCGGTCGGCCGATCACCCGGGAGTCCCTGCGCGGCCTCCTCGACGACGTGCTCAAGGGCCGCATCGACCCCAAGCGCCTGCACTTCCTCGATCTCGACTTCGCGCTCGTCCAACGCGAGCTGGAGCGGTCGCGGCACGGCAAGCGGCCCGGTCCGCACGCCGAGCACATGCTGCGTGACATCGGAACCGTCGCGGCCGGGGCCTACGAGTAGGAGGGCGACGAGAGATGGCGTTCCAGCAGATCAAGCTCTATCAGACCGGGACGTTCGTGGCGGGCAACCGGCTGCTCGACCCCGACCAGCGCTCGGTCCAGGCCAGGATGGGGCGCTCGAACTCGCTGACCTCGGGGCACCGGGCCTGCCAGGGGTGCGGCGAGGCGCTCGGTGCGCGCTACGTGCTCGACGCGGCGATGCGCGCCACCGGCGGCAAGATGGTCGCGGTCAACTCCACCGGCTGCCTCGAGGTGTTCTCCACGCCCTACCCCGAGTCGTCGTGGCAGCTCCCGTGGCTGCACTCGCTGTTCGGCAACGGCCCCGCCGTGGCTTCCGGGGTCGCCGCTGCGCTGCGGGCCAAGGGGCGCGACGACATCCGGGTAGTCGGCCAGGCCGGCGACGGCGGCACCGTCGACATCGGCTTCGGGACGCTCTCGGGCATGTTCGAGCGCAACGACGACGTGCTGTTCGTCTGCTACGACAACGAGGGCTACATGAACACCGGGGTGCAGCGGTCCGGGGCGACGCCGCCGGCCGCGCGCACCGCCAACACCAAGGCGATCGGGCTGGAGCCCGGGAACTCCTTCGGGCAGGGCAAGTTCGTCCCCGCGATCGCGATGGCGCACGAGATCCCGTATGTCGCGACCGCGACCGTCGCCGACCTGCACGACCTCGAGAGCAAGGTCGAGCGCGCGATGGAGATCCGCGGCGCCCGGTACCTCCACGTGCTCGTCAGCTGCCCGCTCGGCT
>JBQCEF010000446.1:0-3038 GCA_051960495.1 Nocardioides sp.
CGGGCGAGCGACCGCCGGGCGAGATCGGCGGCGGCCGTCGTCCCGAGGGCGTCGAACCGGTCGATGGCCTCCCGGACCAGGTCGACGTCGTCGGAGTCCAGCAACGCCCAGGCGGCGTCGTACGGCATCTCGATGGCGTCCCAGGCGGCCGCGGCGGCGGACCACCGTCCGGCGAGAGCGAGGTCGACGGCAGGGAGGACGGGACACGAGGGCAGGTCGTCCGGCGGCTCGAGCCCGAGCCGTCGCAGCCAGAGCAGCAGGGCGCCGAACAGGTCGGGGGAGACCCCGTCGAGCGGCGAGTCCAGGCAGGCCTGCAGGTCCGCCCGGGCGGCGAGCACGTCGCCGGCCAGCAGATTCGCCTCGGCACGGGGGATCCGGGCGGTGAGGCGCCACGCCACCTCGGCGGTCCGGTCGGCGAGCAGCACCGCCTCGTCGAGCGGTGCCATCGCCTCCGGCTGGCCGCGACGGGCGCGCACGAGTCCCACCACGCAGAGCGGGCTGATGATGTTGACCGGCGAGGCCCGCAGGTCCACCAGGGGTTGCGCGAGAGCGATCGCGTCGTCCCACCGGCCACGGAAGAGCAGCGCGTCGCCGGCCGCGGCGCGCAGGCAGTAGCCGTAGGTGGCGATGTCGTGCTCCTCGCAGTAGGCGAGACCCTCGGCGGTGATCGCGTCGAGCTCCTCCCACCGGCCCTCGCCGGCGTACAGGACCTGGTAGTTGGTGTAGGCGCGCCCGGCCTCGGCATCACTGTGCGTGGCCTGCGCGAGTCGCAGGGACTCACGCATGGGCGGCTCCCAGTCCTGGCCGAGATCCCAGAGCGCGCACGCCTTCGTGTTGAGCGCGTAGCTCACGACCTCCGGCAGGTCGAGCGCGCGGGCCAGCTCCTCGGCGCGCGCGGAGACGTCCACCTTCGCCGCGGCGTCCGGCTGGAACGCAGCGAGGCGGGACAGCGCGCTCGCGAGCTCTGGGCTCGGCCCGAGCGGTTCGAGGACACCGACCGCCTCGCGTGTGGTCTCGGGGGCCTGCGGGAGGCAGAGCCGCCACTGTGCCGTCCCCAGCATCCGGAGGGCGTCGCCGACGCGCAGCACGTCGCCGACCTCGCGCCACAGCGCGACCGCCCGGTCGATGGCCGTCACGGCGTCCTCCCAGCGGTCCACGAGCCCGCACTCGACGCCGAGGTCGGTCCACAGCTTCGCGACCTCCTTGGTCGAGAGGCCGTCGGTGAACCGCAGCGCGCGCTCGAGCTGGGCCGCCGCCTCGCGGTGCGCGCCGAGGGCGGCCGACCGCTCGGCAGCCCGCGGAGCGAACCACTGGACGGCCTGGCTGTCGGCGGCGCCCTCTGCGTGGTACGCCAGCCGCGCGTCGTCCCCTCCTCGCTCGACGAGTGCGGTGAGAGCGGCGCCGTGGATTGCGGCGGCCCGGTGGGCCGGGATCTCGCGGGCGATCGCCATCCGCGTCAGCTCGTGGCGGAAGCGCAGCCCGGACGGCTCGCTCACCAGCAGGCCCGAGGCGACGAGCTCGTCGAGGTCGCCTTCGCCGGCCGCGACGACGGCCGCGAGCAGGTCGAGCTCCACGCGCCCACCGAGCAGGGCGGCCGCCTCGGCCACCCGCTTCGCCGAGTCCGGCAACCGGACGACGCGGGCGAGCACGGCGTCGCGTGCCGACGGCGGGATGCTGCCGAGCCCGCCGCGCAGGACCTCCGAGACCAGGAACGGGTTGCCGCCGGTGAGCCGGTAGAGCTCGGTCCCGGACGCCGCGACGGAGCCGGCCAGGTCGTCGACCGCTGACGGCGAGAGCGGTGCCAGGTCGATCCGGCGGGTGCTCCGCAGGGTGCTGAGCTCGCCGAGCACGACGCGCAGCGCGTCGCGGCTGGAGAGCCCGTCGTCGCGGTAGGTGGCGACCAGCAGCACCGGCATGTCCTTGACCCGTCGGCCCAGGTAGCGCAGCAGGTCGAGCGTCGCCTCGTCCGACCAGTGCAGGTCCTCGAGGACGAGCATGGTCGGGGTCGTGCGCAGCTCCTCGACGAGGGAGGTGAAGAGCTCGTCGCGGGGTGCGTCCTGCCGGCAGGCCGCCAGCAGCGGACCGCCGAGCTCGGCGGCCACGTCGTACAGCGGGCCGAGCGGTCGCGGCGTGAACAGGCCGTCGCAGGCGCCCTGGGCGACGCGCAGCCGGGTCGTGGCCGCGAACGCCTCCACCAGCGCCGTCTTGCCGATCCCCGCCTCGCCGGCCACCAGCACGAGCCGGCCGCGTCCGCCGCTCGCGTCGAGGGCGTAGTCCTCCAGGGCCGCCAGCTGAGCCCGCCGTTCGAGGAGCATCTCCTCAGTGTCGGGCCGACCGGCGCCGGCGTCCATCCCTTCCTGCACGAGCCGGCTCGGGTATGAAGAACACCTACCGGGGGTATGACACGCACCATGGCCCGACTCCGCACCGTGACACCCAACGGCAAAGGCTGGACCCGTCGCCGAACCGGTCGCGGGTTCGTCTACCTCGACGCCGCTGGTGAACGGCTGCCCGACCAGGAGGTCGAGCGGATCCGGTCGCTGGTGATCCCGCCCGCCTGGCAGGACGTGTGGATCTCGCCCTACGCCAACGGCCACATCCAGGCCGTGGGCGTGGACGCGGCCGGGCGGCGCCAGTACCTCTACCACCCGCAGTGGCGGGTCAAGCGCGACCAGATGAATTTCGACCGGGTGGCCGAGGTGGCGCGCAAGCTGCCGAAGGCGCGCGCCGCGATCCTCGAGCACATCGCGCTGGACGGCATGCCCGAGGAGCGCGCGGCCGCGACCGCGGTGCGGCTGCTGGACCTCGGCTACTTCCGGATCGGCAGCGACGCCTACGCCGACTCCAACGGCAGCTTCGGGCTGACCACGTTGGAGAAGCGGCACGTGCGGCGGCGCCGCGACCGGCTGCAGTTCCGCTTCGTCGGCAAGTCGGGCATCGAGCACTCGATCGAGATCGACGACGCGCTCGCGGTGGACGCGGTGGAGACCATGCGGAGGCGGCGCGGGGGTGGGGACCGGCTGCTGGCCTACAAGGCT
>JBQCEF010000447.1:0-4840 GCA_051960495.1 Nocardioides sp.
GTCCGCACTGATTAACAGCCCGGCGACCAGGGCTAAGAGCCCGGCGACGACGAGGAGCCAGATGTCGATCATGCTCATGTGGCGGTGCTCCGCCACTCGCCGAGCAACCGGTCCTGGAGCCCGAACATCTCCCGGTGCTCCTCGGGCTCGGCGTGGTCGTAGCCCAGCAGGTGCAAGATGCCGTGCACGGTCAGCAGGTCGACCTCGTCGGACGTCGAGTAGCCCGACTGACCGGCGGTGCGGGCCTGCTCGGCCTGGCGCTCGGCGACGGCGTGGCACAGCACCAGGTCGCCCAGGACGCCCTCCTCGGGCTCCTCGTTGACCAGGCCGGGCCGCAGCTCGTCCATCGGGAACGCGAGGACGTCGGTCGGGCCGTCCTTGTCCATCCACTGCTTGTTGAGCTCGGCGATGGTGGCCTCGTCGACGAGCTTGACGCACAGCTCGGCCTGCGGGTGCACCCGCATCCGGTCCATGACGAACCGGGCCAGCCCGGACAGCTCCTTGACGTCGACCTCGGCGCCCGACTCGTTGAGGATCTCGATGCTCATGTGCGCGCTATCCGCGGCCCGTTCTCGGTCGTCGGTCATGGTCGGTCTCGGCGTCGGAGCGCCGGGCCTCCTCGTACTGGTCGTAGGCCGCGACGATGTGTCCCACCAGGCGGTGGCGTACGACGTCGTGGGACGTGAGCCGGTTGAACGAGACGTCCTCGATCCCGTCGAGGATGCCCTCGACGATCCGCAGCCCGCTCTTGGTCCCCGACGGCAGGTCGACCTGGGTGACGTCGCCGGTGACGACCATCTTGGAGCCGAAGCCGAGCCGGGTCAGGAACATCTTCATCTGCTCCGGCGAGGTGTTCTGCGCCTCGTCGAGGATGATGAACGCGTCGTTGAGCGTGTTGTGGGTGACGATGAAGTCGTCGGTCACGTAGAGCGAGTCCTCCGCCGCGACCTGGATGCACATGGTCTCCTGCTCGCCGACCGGCTCGATGCTCTCGATGAAGCGCATCGGACGGCCACCCCCGGCCGCGTCGTACGCGTTCTGCTTCCGGGCGAGCCGGAACGGCGGCAGGCCGGCCGGGAGCCGGATGTCGAGGACGTAGGCGTCGTGGCGGTAGGGCACGGGTCGGCCGCCGGCACCACCGGGTGCGCGTCCCTCGACGGGACGGGTGCGCGTGTAGGCGACACCGCCCAGGGAGCGCACCAGGAAGAGCACGTCGTCGCGGAGCCGGGCCGAGGTGGTGGAGTACTGCACCCGGCAGGTCCGGCCTTGCTGGCTGACCGGCCCGCCGTCGGTGTCGAGCAGGCCCTGGAGGAGCGCCAGGCGGACCGCGGCGGAGTTCTGCAGGTACTGCTGCGGCACGAACTTCGTCGCGGAGCGGGTGCCGGCCAGACCGAGGTCGCGCAGGACCTGCGTCACCGGGTTGGCGGTGATGACCCCGCCGCGCCCGCCGCCGCCCGAGGGCGTAAGGACGTCGACGTCGACATCGGCCCGCTCCCCGAGCAGCAGGCCGAGCGCGTAGGGGTCCATCGGGACCGGCTGCGGCACGAACTCGACCGCGGACACGACCGGCAGCTCGTAGCGCCGCACGCGACCGCGCCGGAGCTTGCCGATCATCTCGCGGGTCTCCAGCACGCGCGAGCGGTTGGCCCTGCCCCGCTTGTCCTCGGGGGTGCGGACTGTCCACAGGTGCTCGCCGCACGCGAGCGTGCTGGCGCCGTCCTGGGTGGTCACCCGGTAGACCTGCTTGCGGCCTTGCGGGTAGATCCCGATCACCGGGGTCGGCAGGCCGTCCGAGCCGACCACGAGGTCGCCGACCTGCAGCGACCCGAAGTCACGGAAGCCGTCCGGAGTCAGCACCTGGCTGTCGTAGGGCTGGGCGCGGCCCCGCATGTACGCCAGCGGCGCCACCTCGATCGTCCCGGCCGCGAGCAGCTTCGGGATCGTCTCGGGGTCGAGCATGTCGTGGAGGGCGTCGTACAGCGGCCGCAGGTAGGGGTCGATCTTGTCGCTGAGCGTGCCGGGCAGGAAGCCGAGCCGCTCCCCCGCCTCGACGGCGGGGCGGGTCAGGATGATCCGGTTGACGTTCTTGGACTGCAGCGCCTGCACGGCCTTGGCCATCGCCAGGTAGGTCTTGCCGGTGCCGGCGGGGCCGATGCCGAAGACGATCGTGTGCTTGTCGATGGCGTCCACGTAGCGCTTCTGGTTCAGCGTCTTGGGCCGGATCGTGCGTCCGCGGTTGGACAGGATGTTCATGCTCAGCACGTCGGCCGGGCGCTCCTGGGTCTCCGCGCGCAGCATGCCGATGGCGCGCTCGACCGTCTCCGGGGTGATGCCCTGGCCGGTGCGGATGATCGTGGAGAGCTCGTCGAGGAGGCGTTCGGCGAGGGCGACCTCGGCGGCCTCGCCGCGCAGCGTGACCTGGTTGCCCCGGACGTGGATGTCGGCCTTGAAGCTCTTCTCGATCAGGGCGAGGTGCTCGTCACGGGCTCCCAGCAAGGAAACCATCGGGACGCTCGCCGGGATCACGATCGTGTGAGTCGGAAGCTCGGTCTCTGTCATAGGTGGCCCGGGTGGGCCGCCCTCCCCTGAAATGCGGTGATAGGTCGTATCCATGCTACGGGAGGAGCCCCGATCCGCCCATCTCGTTATGGCGGGGTCACCATCAGCAGGCCCAGGCACATCTCGTCGGTGGTGCCCTCGCCCCAGACCACGTAGCGCTCCTGCTGACCCTCGAACGCGGGCAGCAGGTCGCGCAGCCCCTGGTCGTGGCGGCAGGTGACCCGGACGGTGTCGCCCGGCCTCAGCTTGACGGGATCGACCGGCTTCGCGCCCTGGTCGTCGAAGTCCCAGACCGGGATGTCGAGGACCGTCTGCGCGCGCTTCGTGCCGGGGTCGACCTCGATGCGGATCGTGCGGCCCAGCAGGTGCATGTGGCCGGCGGCGGCCCGGATCGTGGTGGGGCGTCGTACCTTCCGGTCGCAGTGCTGCACCGGGCCGGGGTCGACTCCCCCGCACAGCAGGTGCAGGTAGTTGGCGGTCTGCGCCGCGAAGCCGAAGCGCTCGGCGTTGTCGGCGACGGCGGCGTTGCGCGTGCACAGCGGCCCGTCGTCGTGGCCGGCGCGGCAGGGCAGCTCGACGGGCGCCGGGAGCAGCATCGTCTGCAGCGGGGCGAGGTCGGCGTCGCCGGGCGCGAGCCGGAGACGGGCCGCCGTCCGGTCGGGCGCGTCCCCCGCGAGCAGGTTGTAATGCACTTGCATGATCACCTTGGAGCCGGCCTCCAGCGGGATCCCCACGTCGTCGGCGAGGACCTGCTCGCCGCCTCCCGGCGCCCAGGCCCCCAGCCACGGGGCGTTGTCGAGCTGGGCGCCGCTGTCGATGCCGGTGCCGCCGAAGCAGGTCCACCCGGGTCCGGCCTGCTGGGAGTCCTGCGCGGTCGCGGCGCCGATCGAGTCGGGCGGCACCCGGAACAGGATCACGTGGTGCACCACGTCCGGGTTGCCCGGCAGCACGTCGATGCCGGTGATGAACGCGTCCTCGGCGAGCTTCGGGTCGAGGACGAAGCAGTGATAGTCGTCGGTGCCGACGCCGTTCGGGGCCGAGGGGGTGTACGACGCCGGCATGGTCAGCTCGTCGATCCGCTCACCGGGCCGCAGCGGCTCGCCCGAGAGCGCCGGCGACCTCGAGGGGCCGGACGGGTCGGCGTGGGAGCCGTGACCGTCGGCGGCGCCGGTCGTCGAGGTGTCCCCCGCGCTGCAGCCGGCCAGCGTGACCGTCGCGGCGACCGCGGCGGCGAGCAACCCCCGGACGCGGCGCCGGTTCACCCCGGGGGCCAGCCCATCGAGCGTCCGCCGATGACGTGCAGGTGCGCGTGGAAGACGGTCTGGTGGGCGGCCGGGCCGGTGTTGAAGACCAGCCGGTAGCCGTCGCCGAGACCGTCCTGCTCGGCGACCATCGCGGCGGCCTTGAGCAGGTCGACCGCGATCTCCGGTTCCGCGCACGCCAGGTCGGCGGCGTTGGCGTGGTGGCTCGTCGGGATCACCAGCACGTGGGTGGGGGCCTGCGGGTCGATGTCGCGGAAGGCGACCGTGGTCTCGCTGCGGTGCACCACGTCGGCAGGGACGTCACCGGCGACGATCTTGCAGAACAGGCAGTCGGGATCCGTCGGCATGGTTCAAGCCTACGGGCTGGCGCCCCGGCGCGCCCGGCGTGTAAACCCCCGGACGCCAGCGCGCGTGCAACTAGCGTGAGGACCGACCTGCTCCAGCGACCCAGGCTTGGGGGTGCCGTGCCCGACTCCAGCACGTGGGACGCCGACGCCGCCGTCGAGGAGCTCTACGCCGCCCACTACCGGCGGCTGGTCCGGCTGTCGGTGCTGCTGGTGCGCGACGTGGAGACCGCCGAGGAGGTCGTCCAGGACTCGTTCGTCGCCATGCACGGCAAGTGGCGGCGGCTGCGCGAACCGGAGAAGGCGTTGGCCTACCTGCGCCAGACGGTCGTCAACCGGTCCCGGTCGGTGCTGCGCCGCCGGACGGTCGCGGCCCGTCACGTGAGCCCGCCGCTGCCGGACCACCCCGGGGCCGACGAGTCCGCGGTCGCGACGGAACGACGTACCGAGGTGCTCGAGGCCTTGAGAGCGTTGCCGACCCGTCAGCGCGAGGTGCTCGCGCTGCGCTACTACCTCGACCTGTCCGAGGCGCAGATCGCCGAGACGCTCGGGATCAGCCGGGGCGCGGTCAAGAGCCACGCCTCACGAGGATCCGCCGCCCTCCGGGAGCTCCTCGCCGACCAGCTGGAGGAGACGCGATGAACGACGACCGGCTGCGCCGGCTGCTCTCCGACG
>JBQCEF010000448.1:0-3598 GCA_051960495.1 Nocardioides sp.
CAACCTCGCGCTCGCCTACGGGCTGATCGCCGGCGCCACGCAGTCCGAGCTGCCGTTGTTCCTCGGGTCCTACCCGATCACGCCGGCCTCGGACATCCTGCACGAGCTGAGCAAGCACAAGCGGTTCAACGTCACGACGTTCCAGGCCGAGGACGAAATCGCCGGCATCGGCGCCGCCCTGGGTGCGTCGTTCGGCGGCGCGCTCGGCGTGACGACCACGTCCGGCCCCGGCATCGCGCTGAAGTCCGAGACGATCGGCCTGGCGGTGATGGTGGAGCTGCCGCTGCTCGTGGTCGACGTGCAGCGCGGCGGCCCCTCGACGGGGCTCCCCACCAAGACCGAGCAGGCCGACCTGCTCCAGGCGATGTTCGGCCGCAACGGCGAGGCGCCGGTGCCGATCGTCGCGCCGCGGTCCCCGGCGGACTGCTTCGACGCCGCGCTGGAGGCCACCCGGATCGCGGTCACCTACCGCACCCCGGTGATGCTGCTCTCCGACGGCTACCTCGCCAACGGCTCCGAGCCGTGGCAGATCCCCGACGTCGCCGAGCTGCCGCGGATCGACGCGAACTTCGCCAGCCGCCCCAACCACGCCTCGAAGAAGGCAGCGGACGGGGAACCGGACGAGTTCTGGCCCTACCTGCGCGACGAGCAGACGCTCGCGCGCCCGTGGGCCGTGCCGGGCACCAAGGGTCTCGAGCACCGGATCGGTGGCCTGGAGAAGGGCGACGGCCACGGCAACATCTCCTACGACCCGGCCAACCACGACCTCATGGTGCGCACCCGCCAGGCCAAGGTCGACCGGATCGCCGACACGATCCCGCCCCTCGAGGTCGACGACCCCTCGGGCGAGGCCCGCGTGCTGGTGCTGGGCTGGGGCTCGACGTATGGCCCGATCGGCGCCGCGGTCCGCCAGGTCCGCAACACCGGCCTGCCGGTCGCCCAGGCGCACCTTCGCCACCTCAACCCGTTCCCCAAGGACCTCGGCGAGGTGCTCAAGCGCTACGACGCCGTGATGGTCCCCGAGATGAACCTCGGCCAGCTGTCCCTGCTGCTGCGGGCGAAATACCTCGTCGACGTGGTCGGTTACAACTTCGTGCGCGGCCTGCCGCTGCGCGCCTCCGAGCTCGCCGACGCCATCACCCAGCTGGTCGAGGGCCACACGGACGTGCAGCCCCCCGTGCCGGCCGCGGCGGGCAACGGCCACACCGATGCCACGAAGGAGTCCGTCCGATGACCACCACCGGACTGCCGTTCCCCGGTCTGCACGGCGTGCCGACCGCCGACGAGCCGCAGAACCGCAAGGAGTTCACCTCCGACCAGGAGGTCCGCTGGTGCCCCGGCTGCGGCGACTACGCCGTGCTGGCCGCGGTCCAGGGGTTCCTGCCCGACCTCGGGCTCAAGCGCGAGAACATCGTGTTCGTCTCCGGCATCGGCTGCTCGAGCCGCTTCCCCTACTACCTCGACACCTACGGCATGCACTCGATCCACGGGCGCGCGCCGGCGATCGCGACCGGGCTCGCGACCTCGCGCTCGGACCTGTCGGTGTGGGTGGTGACCGGTGACGGCGACGCGCTGTCGATCGGCGGCAACCACCTGATCCACGCGCTGCGCCGCAACGTGAACATGACGATCCTGCTGTTCAACAACCGGATCTACGGGCTGACCAAGGGCCAGTACTCCCCGACCTCCGAGCCGGGCAAGGTCACCAAGTCCACCCCGATGGGGTCCCTGGACAACCCGTTCAACCCGGTCTCGCTCGCCCTCGGCGCAGAGGGCACGTTCGTGGCGCGCACCATCGACTCCGACCGCAAGCACCTCACCTCGGTGCTGTCCGCGGCCGCCGCCCACCGCGGCACCGCCCTGGTGGAGATCTACCAGAACTGCCCGATCTTCAACGACGGCGCCTTCGACGCGATCAACAAGAAGGCCACCGGAGACGCCGAGACCGGCGGCGTGATCCCGCTCGAGCACGGCCAGCCGGTGCGGTTCGGCCCGGTCGGCGAGGACGGGCTCGGCAGCCGCGGCGTCGCCCACGACCCCGCCACCGGCGGCGTCCGCGTCGTCGACGTGGCCGATGTCGACCCCGGCGACCTGATCGTGCACGACGCCCATGCCGACAACCCGACGACCGCGTTCGCGCTGTCGCGGCTCACCGACTCCGGCGTGCTCCACCAGGCGCCGATCGGCATCTTCCGGCAGGTCGACCACCCGACGTACGACGACCAGGCGCGCGACCAGGTCGCCACCGCCCGGCAGGGCACCGAGGACAACCGCGCGGCACTCGCCTCGCTGCTGGCCAGCGGTGACACCTGGAACGTCGGCTGAGCAGGAACTTGTAGACTCCCACGGTGCCGGAGAGTTCACGGGGTTTCTTCCTGGGCGCTGCGGCGTACGCGATGTGGGGCCTGTTCCCGCTCTACTGGCCGCTGCTCGAGCCCGCCGGTGCGGTCGAGATCCTCGCCCACCGAGTGGCCTGGTCGATGGTCACGATGATCGCGCTCGTCATCGCCGTACGTCGTGCCTCCAGCCTGCGCGCGCTGCTGGCCGACGCCCGCACCCGCACGATCCTGACCACCGGCGCGGTCGTGATCGCGGTGAACTGGGGCACCTACATCTGGGGCGTCAACAACGACCACGTGGTGGAGACCTCGCTGGGCTACTTCATCAACCCGCTGGTCACCGTGCTCATGGGCGTCGTCGTCCTCGGCGAGCGGCTGCGGCGGCTGCAGTGGGTGGCACTCGGGATCGCGTTCGTCGCCGTCGTCGGGCTGACCGTCGAGTACGGGCGGCCGCCCTGGGTGGCGCTGGTGCTCGCGTTCTCGTTCGGCAGCTACGGGCTGGCGAAGAAGAAGGCCAACGCCGGCGCGGTCGAGAGCCTCACCTTCGAGACGATCGTGCTGGCGCCGGTGGCGATCGGCTACATCGCCTTCCTGGTGGCCACCGGGAACTCGGAGTTCGGCCCGAACGGCGTCGGCCACATGCTGCTGCTCGCGCTGACCGGCGTGATCACCGCCGTCCCGCTGATCTGCTTCGGCGCGGCGGCGACACGGGTGTCGATGACCACGATCGGCCTGTTGCAGTACCTCGCTCCCACGATCCAGTTCGCCCTGGGCGTCTTCCTCTTCCACGAGCCGATGCCGTCGATGCGGTGGCTCGGCTTCGGCCTGGTGTGGGTCGCCCTGGTGATCTTCACCGCCGAGTCGGTCAACCACCGGCGCCGCCAGCTGCGCCTGGTCGCGGAGGCCAGCGCGCTCTGACGTCGGCCGTTTGGGGTCGGTCGCCCGCGGGCACATCCCAGCGATGAACTGGTTCTCGGCGACGACCTCGTCCCAGGCCGAGGTGTCGGCCGACCGCGCCGAGGTCTGGGACGTCCTCACCGACCCCGACGCCCTGGCCGAGCTGACCCCGCTGCTTCGCCGCATCGACGTCGACGGCGACCTGTGGCGCTGGTGCTTCACGCAGGTGCCGCTGCTCGGACTGGCCGTGACGCCGGAATTCACCGTGCGGATGCGGTTCCGCCCGATGGAGCGGATCGACTACGAGCACGCCCCGCCCGCGGGGTCGCACGAGCGGTTCGGGGTGGAGGGCTGGTACACCC
>JBQCEF010000449.1:0-3936 GCA_051960495.1 Nocardioides sp.
TGGAGCCCTACCTCGACAGCGAGACAGTCGTGTGGCCACTGGGCTCCCCCTCCGCCGTGGCTTGTGGACCCGGGTCCGTACAGACGTCCGGGCCGGCCGCCATGCGCGACCGGCCCGGACGGCGTGCTCACTTCAGGTCGAACCGGTCCAGGGTCATGACCTTGTCCCACGCCCGCACGAAGTCGCGCACGAACTTCTCCTGCGCGTCGGCCGCGGCGTAGACCTCGGCGATCGCCCGCAGCTGCGAGTTGGAGCCGAAGACCAGGTCCACGGCGGTGGCGGTCCTGGTGACCTCGCCGCTGGCGCGGTCGTGGCCCTCGTAGACGTTCTCGCGGTCCTTCGACACCTTCCACTCCGTGCCCTGGTCGAGCAGGTTCGTGAAGAAGTCGGTGGTCAGCTGACCCGGCCGGTCGGTGAAGACACCGTGCTGCGACCCGCCGACGTTGGTGCCGAGCGCCCGCATCCCGCCGACCAGGACGGTCATCTCCGGCGCGGTTAGCGTCAGCAGGTTGGCCCTGTCGAGCAGCAACGTCTCCGGCGGGAGCTTCTCACCCTCGCGCAGGTAGTTGCGGAAGCCGTCGGCCCGCGGCTCGAGCACCCGGAACGACTCCACGTCGGTCTGCTCCTGCGAGGCGTCGGTGCGGCCCGGTGCGAACGGCACCGTCACCTCGACGCCGGCGTCCGCCGCCGCCTTCTCGACCGCAGCGCAGCCGGCCAGCACGATCAGGTCGGCCAGCGAGATCTTCACCCCGCCGGTCTGCGAGTCGTTGAACTCGCCCTGGATCTGCTCGAGCCGGTCCAGCACCTCGGCCACGCCGGAGGCGGTGTTGACGTCCCAGTCCTTCTGCGGGGCCAGCCGGATGCGGGCGCCGTTGGCGCCGCCGCGCATGTCCGTGCCGCGGAACGTCACGGCCGAGGCCCAGGCGGTGCCTGCCAGCTGGGCGACGCTCAGCCCCGAGCCGAGCACCTTCTCCTTGAGGGCCGCGATCTCCGCGTCCCCGACCAGCTCGTGGTCGACGGCCGGGACCGGGTCCTGCCACAGCTGCGCCTCCGGCACCCAGGGGCCGAGGTAGCGCGTGACCGGGCCCATGTCGCGGTGCAGCAGCTTGTACCAGGCCTTGGCGAACGCCTCGGCGAACTCCTCCGGGTGCTCGAGGAACCGACGGCCGATCTTCTCGTACTCCGGGTCGAACCGCAGCGAGAGGTCGGTCGTCAGCATCGTGTGCCGGTGCTTCTTCGACGGGTCGTGCGCGTCGGGAACCGTCGCCTCGGCGTCCTTGGCGACCCACTGCTTGGCGCCGGCCGGGCTCTCGGTCAGCTCCCACTCGTTGCCGAACAGGATCTCCAGGAACCGGTTGTCCCACTTGGTCGGCGTGTCGGTCCAGGTGACCTCGAGGCCGCTGGTGATCGTGTCGCCGCCCTTGCCGGTGCCGTAGCTGCTCTTCCAGCCGAGGCCCTGCTCCTCGAGCGGCGCCGCCTCGGGCTCGGGGCCCACGTTGTCGGCCGGGCCGGCACCGTGGGTCTTGCCGAAGGTGTGACCGCCCGCGATCAGCGCGAAGGTCTCCTCGTCGTTCATCGCCATCCGGCGGAACGTCTCGCGGATGTCGCGTGCGGCGGCCACCGGGTCGGGGTTGCCGTTCGGACCCTCGGGGTTGACGTAGATCAGCCCCATTTGGACGGCGCCGAGCGGGCCGGAGAGCTCCCGGTCGCCGGCGTACCGCTCGTCGCCCAGCCAGGTGTCCTCGGGGCCCCAGTAGATCTCCTCGGGCTCCCAGATGTCCTCGCGGCCGAAGCCGAAGCCGAACGTCTTGAAGCCCATCGACTCCAGGGCGACGTTGCCCGCGAACACCAGCAGGTCCGCCCACGAGATCTGCTTGCCGTACTTCTGCTTCACCGGCCACAGCAGCCGGCGAGCCTTGTCGAGGTTGGCGTTGTCGGGCCAGCTGTTCAGCGGCGCGAAGCGCTGCGAGCCGTCGCCGCCACCGCCGCGGCCGTCCTCGATGCGGTAGGTGCCGGCGGAGTGCCAGCTCATCCGGATGAACAGGCCGCCGTAGTGGCCGAAGTCCGCGGGCCACCAGTCCTGCGAGGTGGTCATCACCTCGACGACGTCGCGCTTGAGCGCCTCGACGTCGAGCTTCTTGAACTCCTCGGCGTAGTCGTAGTCCTCGCCCATCGGGTTGCTGCGCGGGGAGTGCTGGTGGAGCACCTGCAGGTTGAGCTGGTTGGGCCACCAGTCCCTGTTGCTGCGCGGCCGGCCGCCGGTCTTGGGCTCCGGCGCGTCGATGACCGGGTTCTCGCTCTCGCTGCCGTGTTCAGTCACGTCAGTTCCTCTCCTCGTGCGCTGTTCGCTGCTGGTTGTGGATTGGTCTGGGCTTGCTCGACACAGTCCGGGCACCGGGCCCAGTAGGTCACCTCGGCCTCGTCGATGACGAAGCCGCGGTCGTCGACGGCAGCCAGGCACGGCGCGGTGCCCACTGCGCAGTCCACGTCCTCGATCGCGCCGCAGGAGCGGCACACGACGTGGTGGTGGTTGTCCCCCACCCGGGCCTCGTAGCGGGCCACGGAGCCCGACGGCTGGATCCGGCGCAGCAGCGCGGCGTCGGTCAGCGCGCGGAGCACGTCGTACACCGCCTGGTGCGACACCTCGCCGAGGTCCTCTCGCACCGCCCGGATCACCGAGTCGGTGTCCGCATGGGGGCGCTCGTGCACCGCGGCGAGGACCGCGAGCCGGGGTCGGGTCACCCGCAGCGACGCCTCGCGCAGCATGCGCTCGAAGTCGAGGATGGGGGCCATGTCCGGAGTCTTGACCACTTTCTTGAATGAGTCAAGATCAGTCGGCGGCCCGTTCCGTCGTACGGCGGGCGCTCACTCGTCGCCGGCGACGTCCCGGCCGTCGGCGGTGTGCGGGTGCTCGTCGATCGCCTCGACCGCGGGGGTCGGCTCGACCTCCACGCCGGGCGGACGGCGGTCGAGATGGACCCCGGCGATCATGCAGCGCACCGACCCGCCCGCGAGCTCGATCGTGGGGCTGTCGACCGCGACGATCTCGCAGGACTCCTCGATCACCGCGACCTGGTCCGGACGCAGGCTGCGCCGCGCACGGGCGGAC
Organism: Nocardioides sp.; assembly: GCA_051960495.1. Classification (GTDB taxonomy): domain Bacteria; phylum Actinomycetota; class Actinomycetes; order Propionibacteriales; family Nocardioidaceae; genus Nocardioides_B. Next base: position 3,110 of record JBQCEF010000449.1, read on the forward strand.
ATCGCCATGATGTAGCGACGCTTGCCCTGCGCCGTACGGCCGCAGAGCTCCACGGCGTTGCCGGCGAACTCGCGGACCTGCTCCTCGGTGAGCTCCACGATCTGACGGCCCTGCACGGTGAGCCGCTCACGCACCTGCTCGCGCCGCGCCTCGTCGCGGATCATCTCGAGTGCGATCAGCGCCACGTCGGTGCCGATGCAGCAGATGACGTTGGTGTGGTAGACCGGCACGCCCTGGGAGTCGAACGCGTCGAACGCCATCGGCTCGTAGCCGAAGTCGGTGCAGAACCGCTCCAGGACGTGGGTGTCCGCGCGGTGGCTGACCGCGGTGTAGGCGACCCGCGACACGTGGTCGAGGACCATCGCCCCGGTCCCCTCGAGGAAGATGCCGTCGGGCTCGAGCCCGGAGTAGTCGACGATCGTCTGCACGCGGTACTGGGACTTCAGCATCTCCAGGACGTCGGCCCGCCGCTCGTGGCGCCGGTTCGAGGCGTACATCGGGTAGACCCCGACCATGCCGCCGGCGTGGGTGGACAGCCAGTTGTTCGGGAACACGCTGTCCGGACGGGTGTGGTCGGCGTCGGCGAACACGTGCACCCGCACCCCGACGGCCAGCAGGGCCTCGGCCACCGCGTCCATCTCGGCGAGCGCCCGGGCCGAGATGGCGTCGTCGGACTCCCCCGCCGGGACGTCGGACTGGAAGGCGTTGTCGGCCGCCGTGTGCGGGTTGGGCAGGAACTTCTCGGCGCGGACCAGGACGACGGCGGACGGGGCTTGAGCACTCACAGCAGCGAAATCTAGAGCACCCGGCTTAGCCCGGATGCCCCC
>JBQCEF010000450.1:0-2832 GCA_051960495.1 Nocardioides sp.
GCTGGGTGGCCGGGGGCGCGTGGCGGGTGTCGGGCAGCAGCGCCGCGTCCTTCGCCGGGGTCAGCGCGGGGGCCCGGGTCCAGCCACCCCGCGCGCCTCCGACGCGTAGGTGGCCCGACTCGGTAAGTCGCCGCTGCCACCAGGAGGTCCGCACGTCGCCGAGCGTCACCAGGACGGTCTCGTCCGCGACGACCGTGACGGCCAGGCCACGCGCGGCCAGGGAGGCTGCCATGCTGCGCACCGCGGCGGAGTCGGCCCGCCCGGCGAACGCCGCCGGCTCGCTGACCCGCAGCTCGAGCCTGCGGCCGTGCCCACGCAGGCTGCCGGTGAGGGGCGCGCGGCCGGGCACCTCGACGGCGAAGTCGAGGTCGGCTCGGACGTCCAGCTGGCCGGGCACGGCGCTCAGCTTCCGTCGCCGTTGTCGCGGGTGGTGACCTGCAGGGTGCCGTTGAGCCGCCAGGTCGCCCGCGGCGCGTCGGCGCCGGTGTCCCGGGGCACCTCGACGGCCATGTCGATGAAGCGGTAGTTGATGGCGGCCTGCCGCCCGGTGAGGAAGGACCACATCTCGCGGCCCAGGTCGGTCCAGTCGACCACGTCGTCGCGAGCGGAGCCGGGGGTCGGGGCGGCGGTGGCCTCGGGGTTGATCGTCATGTCAGCACCTTTCCAACTTAGACACTTTCCTAAACACGGTGTTTAGGTTTACGATCCCAGAGTGAACCCGACCAGCACCGGAACGCAAGAGGCCGCCGCACATCCGTCACGGGAGCCGCACCTCACGATCGGCGACCTCGCCCGGCGCACCGGGCTGTCCACGGCCGTGCTCCGGACCTGGGAGACGCGGCACGGCTTCCCGCGCCCGCAACGGCTGGCCAGCGGCCACCGCCGCTACACCGAGGGCGACGTCGCGTTGATCGAGAAGGTGCTGCGCCGGCGCGACGCCGGGATCCGGCTGGAGGTGGCCATCGCGGAGGCTGCCCACTCGACGGCCCCGGGGGCGCCGTCGGTCTTCGCCGAGCTGCGGCGCAAGCACCCGCAGCTGGCCCCGCACCGGCTCACCAAGGGAACGCTGCTGGCGCTGTCATGGGCGATCGAGGACGAGTTCTGCGCCCGCGCCGACGCGCCGGTCCTCTTCGGCGCGTTCCAGGAGCAGCGCTACTGGCGGCCGTCCGAGCCCCGGTGGAACGAGCTGGCCCGGGTCGCGCGCTCCACGATGGTGCTGGCGGACTTTCCGGCGCTGGTCGGCGAGGACGCACCCGGCCGCCCCACCCTGGTGCCGCTGCGCGAGGACGCCCCGATGCGCCGCGAGTGGACCCTGGTCTGCGACGCCGTGGATCTCCCTGCCTGCCTGACCGCGTGGGAGCTCCCGGGGCAGACCGAGGTGCCCGACCGTCACCGGCTGTTCGAGGCGGTGTGGACCCTGGACCCCCGCGCGGTGCGCGATGCCGCCCGGGTCTGCGCCCAGGTGGCCCAGTCCGCCGGCGCCTCGGCCGGACCGCTGCTCTACGAGCTCGCCGACGACCCCGCGCCGGTGGTGCTCGACATCGCGGGCGCCACGACGTTGTTCAACCGGGTGGTCGCCTACGTCGACCGGCTCGGCCGCTGACCACCGCCGGCGCGCTCGCCGACCCGGCCGGTCGCCCGGGCCGTCTGCCGCCGGGCGTGCGCGGCGACCTTCGCGCGGTTGCCGCAGGCGGCCATGTCGCACCACCGACGCCGACGCCGCCGGTCCAGGAACAACCACCCGCAGTCCGCGCCCGGGCACGCGGCGACGAACGCCACCTGGGGTGAGGTGAGCAGCTCGGCGGCGGAGCAGGCCGCCGACAGCACCGGAAGGTCGAGCGCCGCCTCGGGCCCCAGCTCCCACCGGGCGTGCCCGTCGCCGGCGGCCAGGCCCATGACCGCACCGGCTCGTCGCGCGTAGCCGCCGACCTCGTCCAGCGCGGTGGCGTCCGCCGGGTCGAGCACCGCGTCGTGGACCGCCGTGCGCAGCGCGCGGGCGTCGTCGAGGGCCGCCAGTGCGGCCTCGGGGTCGGCGAGCGCGTCCGCACGGAGCCGGACCAGCTGCTCGCGGGTCACCAGATCGTGCGCGAACGCCCAGACCGCGAGCACGTCGTACTCCGCGAGCCACTCCCGCCGGACGTCCCCCGACCCCGGCGGCGGGTCCTCGACCCAGCCCGCCCAGGTGTTGCACAGCTCCAGCGCGGGGTGTCCCGCGAGTGGCTTGGGCAGGTGGACGCCCTCGGTCTCGATCCAGTGCACGCCGCAATTGTGCCTTGATTCGTTATCTTCGGGCATGGTCCACTCCTAACCACTTAGATCGACTTTACTGGTTAGGAGTGCGCATGACCATCCCACGACGTCGCGCGTCCGCGGGTCTCGCCGCGGCCGCGCTGTTCACCCTCGCCGCCTGCGGGGGTGGCAGCGGGACCGACAACACCGCTGACAACGGCGAGAAGGTCGGTGCCGGCACCGGCAAGGGCGGCGAGGCCGGCTCCACCAAGAACGCCGACTTGCAGGGACCGGCCGAGGTGCCCTCGGACGCCGCGCAGGGCGGGACCGTCACAGTGCTGACCGCCAACGTCCCCTCGACGCTGGACCCGACCCAGGCCTACTACACCGACTCGACCGCGATCCTGTCGGACCTGGTCACCCGGTCGCTGACGCAGTTCGTCTACAACCCCGAGACCAACGACATGCAACTGGTCCCGGACATGGCGACCGACCTCGGCCAGCCCAACGAGGACAACACCGAGTGGACCTTCACGCTGAAGGACGGCCTGAAGTACGAGGACGGCTCGGACGTCAAGGCCGAGGACATCGCCTACGCGGTCA
>JBQCEF010000451.1:0-9433 GCA_051960495.1 Nocardioides sp.
CGCGAGGAGCTCGAGGCGACGATCGCGGCGCTCGACGAGATCCTCGCGGACGAGACCCGGCTCCGGAAGGTCGTCTCCGACGAGCTGGCCGAGGTCGCCAAGACCTACGGCACCCCGCGCCGCACGGTCCTCCTCGAGTCCTCGGGCCAGACCGCCACGGCGAGCGCGACCCCGCTCGAGGTGGCCGACGACCCGTGCTTCGTCTACCTCTCCTCCAGCGGCCTGCTGGCCCGCACCGGGGACACCGAGCCGCCGGGTGACGGCGGCGGGCGCGCCAAGCACGACGTGATCGTCGCCGCCGTGCGCAGCACCGCCCGTGGCCAGGTCGGCGCGGTGACCTCGCTGGGCCGGCTGGTCAAGCTCGACGTGCTCGACCTGCCGGGGCTCCCGGCCACGGCCAACGCACCGCACCTGCAGGGCGGCGCCCCGCTCAGCGAGTTCCTCTCGCTCGAGCCCGGCGAGCGGGTCCTCACGCTCTCCGCGCTGCCCGACGACGGGCCCGGCATCGCGCTCGGCACCCGCGACGGCGTGGTCAAGCGCGTGAACCCCGAGGTGCTGGGCAACCGCGACAGCTGGGAGCTGGTCCGGCTGGCCGACGGCGACGAGGTCGTCGGGGCGGTCGAGCTGCGCACCGGCGACGAGGAGCTGTGCTTCATCAGCAGCGACGCCCAGCTACTCCACTTCGGCGCCTCCGCCGTCCGGCCCCAGGGACGCTCCGGCGGCGGCATCGCCGGGATCCGGCTGAGCGCCGGTGAGCGGGTGGTCTTCTTCGGGGCCTTCGACCCGGACGAGGGCGCGGTCGTGGTGACGGCCTCGGGGTCGAGCACGGCGCTGCCCGGCACCGAGCCCGGCGCGGTGAAGGTGACGCCGTTCTCCGAGTACCCCGCCAAGGGACGGGCGACCGGCGGCGTGCGCTGCCACCGCTTCCTCAAGGGCGAGGACACCCTGGTGCTGGCGTGGGCCGGACAGGGACCGGCGCGCGCGGGGGCTGCGAGCGGAGCCGCGGTCGAGCTCCCGGAGGCCACCGGTCGGCGTGACGGCTCGGGCGTTCCGGGGAGCCAGCCGATCCTCGCGGTGTCCGGCCCGGTCGGCACCCTGCTCGGCGTCTGAGCAGACGTGAAAGGGTGCTCGACATGAAGTCGTCGTGGCGTCGTACCCCGTCGCTGCGCGCCGTGCTGCTCGTCGTCGGGCTGCTGCTCGCCACCGTCGGCGTCGCGGCCTGCTCCTCCGGGGGCGGCTCCTCGCTCAGCCCGCAGGAACGGCTCGCCGCGGCCAAGAAGGCCCTCGACGACACCTCAGGCGTGGAGATCCAGCTCGCCACCGAGGCGCTGCCGCAGGGAGTCAGCGGGCTGGTGTCGGCGCAGGGTGTCGCCACCCACGCCCCGGCTTTCGACGGCACGATCAAGGTGTCGGCCGAAGGGATCACCGCCGATGCCCAGGTGGTCGCGGTCGATGGGGTGGTGCACGCCAAGCTGCCGTTCACCACGAAGTTCGTCGAGATCGAACCCGCCGACTACGGCGCCCCCGACCCGGCTGACCTGATGAGCACCCAGGACGGCCTCTCCTCGCTGCTCACGGCTGCCGAGGGCGTCGAGGAGGGCAAGCAGGTCCGCGACGGCGACCAGGTGCTGTCCCAGATCGTCGGCACCGTGCCCGGCACAGCGGTCCGGGCGGTCATCCCCAGCGCGTCGGCGAAGGCCGACTTCGACGCGACGTTCACCCTCGACGACGCCGACCGGGCGACCCGGGTCGTGCTCACCGGACCGTTCTACCCCGACGCCGACGACGTCACCTACACCGTCGACCTCGAGAAGTACGGCGTGCAGAAGGACATCACCGCTCCGTGACCGCCCTGCCCGGGTCGGCCCGGACGCTGCTGGCCCTGGCGGCCGTCGCGGTGGGCTTCGCGGCCGCCGACACCTACGTCGTGGTGCTCGCGCTGCCCGACATGATGGCCGGGGTCGGGCTCGCCGTCGACGAGCTGCAGCGTGCCGCCCCCATCGTCAGCGGGTTCCTGCTCGGCTACGTCGCGATGCTGCCGCTGGTGGGGCGGATCGCGGACCTGCGCGGCCGGGTGCCGGTGCTCGTCGGTTCGCTGGTCGTCTTCGCGCTCGGCTCGCTGGTGACCGCGGCCGCCTACGACCTGCCGAGCATGGTGACCGGCCGGTTCCTCCAGGGCGTCGGCGGCGGCGGGCTCGTCCCGGCGACGCTGGCGCTCGTGGCCGACCTCTACCCCGCCGACCGCCGCGGGGTGGCCCTCGGCGTGGTGGGGGCGGTCCAGGAGCTCGGCAGCGTGCTCGGCCCGTTGTACGGCGCGGTGGTGCTCGCGTTCGGGAGCTGGCACGCGATCTTCGCGCTGAACCTCGCCGTCGGGCTGGTCCTGGCCGGGGCGGTGCGGACACTGCACCGGCGAGCGGACACCGGCCCCCGTCCACGCCTCGACCTGCCCGGCGTCGTGCTGGCAGCCCTGGCGTGCGTGCTGCTGGGCCTGGTGATGCTGCAGCCGCCCGGCCTGGTCTCCGACGTGACGATCGGGTTGGCGTTCGTGCCGGTCGTCGGGGCGTCACGGTGGCTGTCGCCGCTGGCGATCGGGCTCGTGGTCCTCGTCGGCGTGCTGCTCGCCCGGTCGCTGACCGAGGAGCACCCGCTGGTCGACCTGCGGCGCTGGCGGGACGTCGCGCGTCGTACCGACCTGCTCGGTGCCGGCCTGCTCGCCCTCACCCTCTCGGGGGTGATTCTCGCCTTCGCCACGGCCGACCCGGAGGTCGCCGTGCTCTCCCCCGCGGGCCCCTGGTGGCTGGCCGGGGCGGGGTGCGCCGCGGTCCTGTTCGTGTGGCGCAACCGGACCGGGCCGGCGCCGCTGGTCCCCCACGGCGCCCTGCGCGCCACCCCTGCCTGGGGTGGACTGGTGGTCAGCTTCTTCGTCGGCGCGGCTCTCATCGCGGCCCTGGTCGACATCCCGCTCTTCGCCCGCGTGACCATCTACCCCGACTCGCAGCTCGACGCCGCCCTGGTGCTGGTGCGACTCCTCGTGGCCCTGCCGATCGGTGCGCTGGTGGGTGGTCTGCTCACCCGGCGGCTGCCGGCCGGCGTGGTGACCGCGGCGGGGATGGCGGCGTGCACCGTGGGCTTCGTGGTGATGGCCGGCTGGGGGCTCGACAGCCTCCGCGCTCCCTCGGCCACCCTGGTGCTGCTGCTGACCGGGCTCGGGTTCGGGCTCGCCGTGGCGCCGGTCAACGCCGCGCTGCTGGCCGCCACGGAGGACGCCGTGCACGGCGTGACCAGCGCGCTGCTCGTCGTCGCCCGGATGGTCGGCATGCTCGTCGGCATCAGCGCGCTGACCACGGTGGGGCTGCGTCGCTACTACACCGAGCAGGCGACGCTCCCCGCGCCGGCCGACGTGTGCGCCACCGGCACGCAGTGCGCGGAATACACCCGCCTGCTCAAGGAGGCCGGCCTGGCACAGCTGCAGACCGTCTTCGTCGGGGCGGCGGGCTGCGCCGTGGTCGCCGGTCTCGTCGCCCTCGTGGTGTTCCGCGGCGCCCGCACCCCCGGCGTGCCGACGGCCGAGGCGAGCAGGTGGGTCGGATGACCCCCGAGCTGTCGTGCAGCGACGGGTCCGTCGCCGCGGGTGAGCAGCTCGCCGGCTCGGCGCCCCAGGCGGTCGCGTGGCTGGCGCTGGAGCAGAACGGACCCTGGGGCGCCAGGGCGTTCACCCAGAGCCACCTCGACGCCGGTCTCGGGCGCCGGATCGAGGAGACAGCTGCAGCGCACGGCGTGCGCCCCGCGCTGGTCCGGCGGCCGGGACGGCACGCCGACGAGCCGGACGGGACCGGTCCGACCGCCGGTGACGACCCGCGCCGGGTGCTGCTCGCCCACACCTCGCCCGGGCGGAGCTGGCTCCTCGAGGGCACGCTCGCACAGCCGGCGCACGTGACGGCCGTGGACTGGGCCGCGCTGCGCGACGGCGACCTGGACGCCGTACGACGATCGCTGCCGACGCTCACTCCCACGGACCGGGCGCACCTGCTCGTGTGCACCAACGGCACCCGGGACGTGTGCTGCGCGGTCAAGGGCCGACCCGTCGCCCTCGGCGTGGCGGCCCGGCAGCCGGACCGGGTGTGGGAGGTGACCCACACCTCGGGGCACCGGTTCGCCGCCACCGCGGTCCTGCTCCCCGCGGGGACGCTGCACGGCCGGCTCGACACCGACCGCGCGGAGGCGCTGCTGGCGGCCGCCGACCGCGGCGAGACCGTGCTCGCCGGGAGCCGGGGGCGCTCGACGTACCCGGCGGCAGGTCAGGTCGCGGAGCTGGCCGTGCGCGAGGCGGCGAACGAGACCGGCCTCGACGCCCTCGACGTCACCGAGGTCGTCGCCGAGGGCGAGCACTCCTGGACGGTGTCGGTCGCGCACGCCGACGCACGCCGCTGGTCGGGCGCCGGGGCCTCCGAGCCCACCGAGACCGACCGGGCGGAGTCGTGCGGCAAGGCGTTGGTCGGACTGCGGCACTGGAGCACCCCCGTGCGAGCGGTCTGAGCCGGTTCTGGACACCGCTGCGGAGGCCGGGCACGCGTCCGGTATTTTCCTTGGCGTGACCACCGATGCCTTCTCCGACCTGCTGGCCGCCAACCGGACCTTCGCCGAGACGTTCGCGCTGAGCGGGTTCGACGGCGTCGCCCACGCGGGCGTCGCCCTCGTGACCTGCATGGACTCGCGGATCGACCCGCTCGGCATCATCGGGCTCTCTCCCGGTGACGCGAAGATCTTCCGCAATCCGGGTGGCCGGGTGACCGAGGCGGCCCTGGAGGCGCTCGTGCTGGGCGTGCACCTGCTCAACGTGAAGCGCATCCTGGTCGTGCCGCACACGCGCTGCGCCATGGCGTCATCGACCCTCGACGAGCTGCGTGCCCGGGTCGGCGAGTCCGCCGGCCAGGACGCGTCGTGGCAGACGTTCGGGGTCGTCGAGGACCAGGTGGCGGCCCTGAACGACGACGTGCGCAAGGTCCGCGCCCACCCGCTGATCCCGGACAACGTCGAAGTGGGCGGCTTCCTCTACGACGTCGACACCGGCCTGCTCGACCAGCTGGTCTGAGGCAGGCCGGCGTCGCGACGGTCGCGTCAGTCCGCGACGACGAAGGTGATCGTCGCGTCGGCCTTGCGCTTGCTGGACTGGTAGGCCTGGGCCTTGTAGGTGCCGGCGTCGTCCGCTGTGTACCAACTGTTGCCCCCCGTCGAGAAGCAGCCTGCGCTGTCCGCGATGCCCCCGAAGAAGGCGATCGCGGTCGGGCTGGTGACCGTCACGCTGACACCGACGCCGGGCTGGTACCCGCAGCCGCCGAACACGAGCGACGACCCGGTGGTCATCTCGCCGGACGCCTGCGCGCCGCCGGCGGTGCTCACCTCCAGGGTCGCAGAGCTGGGCCGTGCCACCGCCGGGACGGCGATCGCGACGGAGACGGCCGCGGGGGCGGCCACGAGGGCGAGGAACTTGCGCATGACGATCTCCCAGAGTCTCCCCATGGAATGCACGGACCGCGGCGACCGCGATGGGGTGTGTCGGGCCGCTCGACTGCCATGAGCCTGCCGGGGGATGCGCCGCGGTCGAGAAGGGGCTCGAGGTCCTGCACGAGTCCGATCGGCGGTTCGGGTACGGCGCTTTAGCCGACAGCCGTCGAACGGTGTCTTCGTCTAGACCGCGAGCCTCGACAAATGCGGCCGTGCCGGGCCAAAACGCTCCGTCAGACGGTTACGCGTCGATGGCCTCGGCGTCGACCTCGTAGGCGCCCTGGACGATGAACTCCTTGCGGGGAGCGACCTCGGAACCCATGAGCAGCTCGAAGACCTGGGCCGCGACGTCGGCGTCGTCGGCGGTGATCCGTCGCAGCGTGCGCCGCCGCGGGTCCATAGTGGTCTCGGCCAGCTGGTCGGCATCCATCTCACCGAGACCCTTGTAGCGCTGCACCGGGTCCTTCCAGCGCACGCCCTTCTTCGTCAGCTCGGCCAGCTTCCGCTGCAGCTCTGCGTCGGAGTAGGTGTAGACGTACTTGTCCATCCCCTTCTTGGGGTTGGACAGCTCGATGCGGTGCAGCGGCGGAACCGCGCTGTAGACCCGGCCCTGGGTGATCAGCTCGGGCATGTACTTGAAGAACAGCGTGGTCAGCAGGCACCGGATGTGCGCCCCATCGGAGTCCGCGTCGGCCATGAAGATGATCCGGCCGTAGCGACGGGCGTCGATGTCGAAGGTCCGGCCGGAGCCGGCGCCGACGACCTGGATGATCGAAGCGCACTCGGCGTTCTTGAGCATGTCCCCGACCGAGGCCTTCTGGACGTTGAGGATCTTCCCGCGGATCGGCAGCAGCGCCTGGAACTCCGAGTTCCGCGCCAGCTTGGCGGTGCCGAGCGCCGAGTCGCCCTCCACGATGAACAGCTCGCTGCGCTCCATGTCGTTGGACCGGCAGTCGGCGAGCTTGGCCGGCAGGGCGCTCGACTCCAGGGCGCTCTTGCGCCGCTGGGTCTCGCGGTGCTGACGCGCGGCGATCCGGGTGCGCGAGGCGTTGGCCACCTTCTCGAGGGCCAGCTTGGCCTGGGCCTTCTCCGCGCGCTTGTTCGAGGTCAGGAACTTCTTGAGCTCGGCGGAGACCACCTTGCGCACGATGTTGCGGGCAGCCGGGGTGCCGAGCACCTCCTTGGTCTGTCCCTCGAACTGCGGCTCGGCCAGGCGCACCGTGACGACGGCGGTCAGCCCTTCGAGCACGTCGTCCTTGATCACGTCGGGCTCGGCGGTCTTGAGCTGCTTGGAGGAGCGCAGCACCTCGTTGAACGTCTTGGTGACCGCCTGCTCGAAGCCGGCCACGTGGGTGCCGCCCTTGGGCGTGGCGATGACGTTGACGAACGAGCGCAGCTCGGTGTCGTAGCCGGTCCCCCAGCGCACCGCGACGTCGACCATGAGGTCGCGCTCGACGTCCTGCGGGGTCATGTGACCCTTGTCGTCGAGCAGTGGCACGGTCTCGGTGAACTTGTCGTGCCCCTCCAGTCGGAGGATCTCGGTCACCGGCTCGTCGGCGGCGAGGAAGTCGCAGAACTCGGTGATCCCGCCGTCGTGGCGGAACCTCTCCTCGACCGGCTCGTCGCCGCGCAGGTCGCGGATGACCAGCTCGAGCCCGGGCACGATGAAGGAGGTCTGCCGAGCGCGGGTGACGAGCTCGTCGAAGACGAACGTCGCGTCCTTGGTGAAGATCTGACGGTCGGGCCAGAACCGGATCCGGGTGCCGGTGACGCCCTTCTTGACCCGGGCGCCCTTGCGGCTCAGCCCCGACTGCTCGGTGAAGCCGCTGCCCGGGCCCTCCCCGTCGAACACGCCAGGCACGCCGCGCTGGAAGGACATCCCCTGGATCGACGGCGCGCGCTCGACGTCGACGTCGAGGCGCGAGGAGAGCGCGTTGACGACCGAGGCGCCGACGCCGTGCAGACCGCCGGTGGCGACGTACGAGCCGCCGCCGAACTTGCCGCCCGCGTGGAGCTTGGTGAAGATCACCTCGACGCCCGGAAGGCCGGTCTTCGGCTCCTTGTCGACCGGGATGCCGCGGCCGTCGTCGTGCACCTCGACGGAGCCGTCCGGGTGCAGGATCACCTCGATGCGAGACGCCGCCCCGGCCAAAGCCTCGTCGACGCCGTTGTCGATGATCTCCCACACGCAGTGCATGAGGCCGCGGGTGTCGGTGGAACCGATGTACATGCCGGGCCGCTTCCGCACGGCCTCCAGCCCCTCGAGGACGAGGAGGTGGTGGGCGTTGTACGTGTTGTCGATCGCGGTTCCTCCGGCGGTGCGGGCTGGCACGGTTCTCCTCGGTGCGGGAAGGGTGTTCGTCGCAAATCTACCCGCGACACGCCGGGGAGCCGGATCCGCCACGCCTACCGGTGAACAGGACCCCGACGGGCCACGATGTGGACGTGACCGGGCCCGGCAGCCAGCCGGGATCACGATGCGACAACGAAGGTTTCAAGATCTGTGGATTGGCAACCCTCAGGTACCAAGCCGCGTCAGACTTGGTGACGAACCAGTTGCGTAGGTCATGTGGGAGAGGTCACTCCGTCTCACGGGGAGAAACCGACCACCGGCGGGAAGCGTCAGGCGTGATTGGATGTTGTGTCCGGTGAAGACGCAGGGCGGGGAAGCACGAGGAACATTGATCCCCCGCGCTACGTTGAGCAGGACACCAGGGAAGGAATGAGGCCTCAAGTGACCACTGCAACTGCCCCGAGCACCCCTCTGACGGCGCTCGACCGCTGCGACCGGTGCGGCGCACAGGCCTACCTCCGCGTAGAGCTGACCGCCGGTGGAGAGCTGCTCTTCTGCGCTCACCACGCCCGTGAGCACGGCGACAAGCTGCGCGAGATCGCGAGCCACGTGCACGACGAGACCGAGAAGCTGGAGGCCCCGGCCATGTCGCCGACGGTGACTCCTGCCGGCATGGAGGGCGAGCTCTGAGCTCGACCCACCCCGACTTCCGAGAGCCCCCGCCGCACGGCGGGGGCTCTCGCATTCCTGTCGCGGACCGGTGTGACAGGGTGACCGCGTGGACATGACCGAGCTGCTCGTCGGGCTGGCCGTCCTGGTGGGACTGGTGGGGATCGTGGTCCCTGTCCTCCCGGGCTCGGTGCTGATCCTGGGGGCCGTGCTCGTCTGGTCCATCGACCAGGGTGGGGCGACGGCCTGGGTGGTCTTCGCGCTGGTGACGACCATGCTGGTCTCCGGTGCCGTGGTGAAGTACGCCGTGCCCGGCCGTCGGCTCAAGGCCACAGGCGTCCCGCAGCGGACCCTCGTGCTCGGCGCCGTCCTCGGCGTCGTCGGCTTCTTCGTCGTCCCGGTCATAGGCCTGGCCATAGGCTTCGTCCTCGGCGTCTACCTGGCGGAGATGAGCCGGGTCGGTCGGGACGAGGCCTGGCCGTCGACCATGCACGCCTTGAAGGCGGTCGGGCTGTCGGTCCTGATCGAGCTCGCCGCCGGGATGGTCGCGGCGCTGACCTGGTTCGTCGGCGCCCTGCTCACCTGACCTGCCATGGCCATCGTCCTCGCACTGGTCTCCGCTCTGGCCTACGGCCTGTCCGACTTCGTCGGTGGGCTGGTCTCCCGGCGCGCCTCGGCGTGGTCGGTGGCGGTCGTGGGTCAGATCTCCGCGACGGTGTGCACCGCGGCGATCGCCCTCGGAGTCCCCGGCGACCCGAAACCCGCCGACTTCGCGTGGGCGTTGCTCGCGGGCGTGGGCAGCGGCGCCGGGACCGGGTTCCTCTACCGGGGCTTCTCCACCGGACGGATGGGGGTCGTCGCGCCGGTGTCAGCGGTGGGTGCCGCCGTCGTACCCGTCCTGGCCGGGACGCTCGGAGGCGAACGCCCGTCCCTGCTGGTCTGGGCGGGCATCGCCGCGGCCCTGCC
>JBQCEF010000452.1:0-15057 GCA_051960495.1 Nocardioides sp.
GTCGCGACCAGCTTGTTCAGCTGCGTGGCGGCGTCGTTGTAGTACTGCCGGGCGAAGGCGAGCTGGTTCTCGGTGTCGGCGAGCTGCTCCTGCAGCTGCACGAAGTTCGCGCTCGCCTTCAGGTCGGGGTAGGCCTCCGCGACGGCGAGCACGTTCACGATCGCCTTGTCGAGCCGGGCCTGGGCCTGCGCGCGCTCGTCGACCGTCCCGCCGCGCGTGGCGGCGGCGACCCCGGTCCGGGCCTCGGTGACCTCCTCGAACACGCCCCGCTCGTGGGCGGCGTACCCCTTCACGGTGTTCACCAGGTTGGGGATCAGGTCGGCACGCCGGGTGAGCTGGACGTCGATGCCGCCCAGTGCCTCCTGCGCGCCGATGTCGGCGGTGCGCAGCTTGTTGAAGGCCATCACGCCGAACGCCACCAGGGCGATGACGACGACGGCCACGATCACGAACCACATCGGGTGAGTCCTCTCGGTCGGGTGTTACCAGGAACCGCCGCCACCGTCGCCCCCTCCTCCGCCACCGCCGCCGCCTCCCCCTCCACCGGAGGACGAGCGCTGGGTGGCCTGGTAGGCGCTGATGGACGACTTCAGGGACGAGTCGAAGCTGGTGAGCGCGCCGGTGATGCCGGACGCGCCGCCGGTCCAGCCGGACCCGGTGCCGGCGAACCACACGGGCGCGGAGGGCTCGGTGCCGGTCTCGACGCGGTACTTCTCGGCCCACAGCTCGGCGCACCCGAACGCGACGGCCCAGGGGATGTAGGCGGTGTAGAGCTCCTCGCGGCCGGAGAAGTCGAACCGGTCGACCGACGAGGGCGTGCTGAGGATCCGGCTGAAGCCGCCGGCCCGCGACCACAGCTCGCGCCCGGACGCCGTACGACGGGTGCCGACGCCCGTGCTGAGCAACGGGAGCCCCGCGACGGCGAACGCGGCCGGCGGGAGGCCGATCGCGGTCACGTCCCAGGGGCTGAACGCGAACCCGAGGCCGGCCAGGACGATCGCGGCCACCACGGCGAGCTTGGCCAGCGTCTCGGGGACCTCGCGCCGCATCAGACCGGAGTCGATCGCCCAGCGCTTCGTCTGGGCGCTCATGACGTCCTTGGCGGCGAGCAGCTGCTTGCCGGTCGTGACCTCGCCGTTGGCGAAGAACCGGCCGCCGGGGCGGTCGACGCCGAGCGCCGCGCCGACCCCGGCGGTGACCGGGTCCGCCGCGTTCCACGTCTTGCGGGGCGCGAGGTTCTCCACCATCCAGTCGCCGTCGGGCTGCTGCTCGAGCCGGGTCAGCCCCTGCTCGGCCTGGTAGAGCAACGTGGCCTGCAGCGCCTGGTCGGGCAGCGACTCGCGGGCGATGTAGACGGCCTGCACCGGGCCGATCCCCTCCGGCGGCGCGTAGAGCACGGGGTGCCCGGGCTGGGGCTCGCGGGCCTTGCGGGCCAGCAGCCAGCCGGGAACCGCAGCCGCGGCCGCGAGCAGGACGAGCAGCCCGGCCACGAGCGGGCTCCGGGAGAGAACCCCGTCGAAACGCGGCGTCCAGGGCAGCGTGACGCGGTCCGGCGCCGGCACGTCGAGGACGGTCCGCACCGTGACGCCCGTGTTCGGCGCGAGCGCGCCGGTGGTGACGACGAGCCCGCCGCGGGACTGGTCGACCTGGCAGGCCGCCCCGGTGCCGGTGGTGCAGCTCGGGTCCTGGGGCGCGCCGGGCAGCCCGATCCGGACCTCGCTGCGCTGGATCGGCATCTGCCAGCCGCGCGCGACGGCGTCCCAGACCAGGGCGGCGTTGCCCTCGGACTCCCCCAGCGCCCCGTCGATCCGGTACTTGATCGTGTAGACGTGCCGGCCCGGCGTCACCAGGCTGGCGGGGTCGCCGATCCGCAAGACCCGGTAGCGGCGGTTGCTCTGCCAGCTCAGGTCGACGACCGCCGGGCCGTTGTCCTGGCTGACCTCGATGTCGTAGGGGACCAGCCGGGCGTGCGGGTCCCCGGCGTCGACGACGTCGAAGAACCGGAAGATCCCGTGCCGCCCGCCGGGCATCTCGGTGGTGATTCGCTCCGACGCGGTCAGCGTCCCGTCGTCGGCGAAGACGAGGTCGGCCCGGTATTCGGTGATCGTCGCGGGGTCGTCCGCCGCCGCGGAGTCGCCGGGCACGTCGTACGCCAGCACGGGCCAGAGCAGCCCGGCCAGGGCCGCCAGCGCGGCGACCAGGCGTCCCACGCTCCCCATCACGGATGTGATGCTAGTGCTGGACCGACCCGGAACACCGCCGTTCGGAGGACTCATGGACCGCGCGTCGTACGACGACTTCGCCGCCCGCCTCACCGCCTCGCTCGAGGCCAGGCCGGGGGTGCTCGGGCTCGTCGCCGCCGGCTCCTTCGCCACCGGGCCCGACGAGTGGTCGGACCACGACTTCCTGGTCATCGCCGAGCCGGAGGTCACCGAGCCGCTGCGCACCGACCGGACCTGGCTCCCCGACCACGAGCGGCTGGTGCTGCACTTCCGAGAGACGCCGCACGGGATGAAGGCGGTGTACGACGACGGCCACCTCGTCGAGTTCGCGGTGTTCGCGCCCGCGGAGATCGCGCTCGCCCGGCTGAACCGGACGCGGGTGATCTTCGACCGCGCCGACGTGACCGCGAGGGTGGCCGACGCCGTCGCCGGCACGCCCGACCTCGAGGCGGCCGAGGCCGAGTCCGACGACCACCTGCACGGACAGCTGCTGACCGCCCTGCTGGTCGGCGTGCAGCGGCACCGGCGCGGCGAGCACCTGTCGGGGATCGACTTCGTGCACCGGTTCGCGCTGCGGCACTTCCTCGTGCTGCTGGCCCGGCACGTCGAGGCGGCGCGGCCGGAGGTGCGCGACAACCTCAACCCGTTCCGGCGCGTCGAGCTGGCCTACCCGGAGGTCGGCGCGGAGCTGGCCCGGATCTTCGCGACCGGCGATCTGGAGGAGACGGCGCGCGGCCTGCTCGAGCTGGCTGCCCGGGCGCTCTCGGGGCCGTTCGACACCTCGGCGCCGGCGTGGCAGGTGGTCCGCCGCTACCTGGCCGGGCCTCAACCGGTCAATTGACCCCGTGTGACGCCCGAAGCGCGCCGCGGGACGTCACAACCGGTCAATTGCGCCCGGGCGACGCCCGAAGCGCGCCGCGGGACGTCACAACCGGTCAATTGCGTCGTTGTGGCGTCCGGTCCCGCGTCCGGCCCTCAGGCGGAGGTCGTCAAGTACGGCGCCAGGTCGCCGGCGAGGTCCTCGTTGACCCGGCCGCGCACGACCGTCCCCTCGCCGGTGTGCTCGAGGTGGTCGATGTCGCCGCTGGTGTGGATCCGGTTGAGCAGGTCGCCCCGCTCGAACGGCAGCAGCGCCTCGAACTCCACGCCTGGCCGGGGCAGGTCCGCCTCGACCGCGGCGAGCACGTCCGCGACGCCCTCACCGGTCTTGGCCGACACGACCACCGAGTGCGGCTCGCGCTGGCGCAGCCGGGCGAGCACCATCGGGTCGGCGATGTCGGCCTTGTTGATCACGACGAGCTCGGGGACCTTGTCGGCGCCGATCTCGGCGAACACCTCGCGCACGGCGGCGAGCTGGCCCTCGGGGTCGGCGTGCGAGCCGTCGACCACGTGCAGCACGAGGTCGGAGTCGGCGACCTCCTCCAGCGTCGAGCGGAACGCCTCGACGAGCTGGTGCGGGAGGTGCCGGACGAACCCCACGGTGTCGGACATCGTGTAGATGCGTCCGTCGGAGGTCGTCGTACGACGCGTCGTCGGGTCGAGCGTCGCGAACAGGGCGTTCTCGACGAGCACGCCGGCGTCGGTGAGCCGGTTCAGCAGCGACGACGTCCCGGCGTTGGTGTAGCCCGCGATGGCCACCGACGGGATCTGGTGGCGCTTGCGCTCCGAGCGCTTGGTGTCGCGGGTGGTCCTCATGTGCGCGAGGTCGCGGCGCAGCTTGGCGATCTTGGTGTTGATCCGGCGCCGGTCGGTCTCGATCTTGGTCTCACCGGGACCACGACCACCGATACCGCCACCCTGTGAACCGACCCGGCCACCGGCCTGGCGGGACAGGTTGCCACCCCAACCACGCAGGCGCTGCTTCATGTAGTTGAGCTGCGCGAGCTCGACCTGCGCCTGGCCCTCCCGTGACTTCGCGTGCTGGGCGAAGATGTCGAGGATCAGAGCGGTCCGGTCGACCACCTTGACCTTGACCCGGTCCTCGAGGTTCCTCAGCTGCGAGGGAGCGAGCTCACCGTCGCAGATCACCGTGTCAGCGCCGGTGGCCTGGACGATCTCGCGCAGGCCGTCGACCTTGCCGCGGCCGATGTAGGTCGCGGGGTCCGGCTTCTGGCGGCGCTGGTAGAGCGCGTCGAGCACCTGCGACCCGGCCGTCTCGGCGAGCAGCGCGAGCTCGGCCATGGAGTTCTCGGCGTCCTCGACCGACCCCTCGGTCCACACCCCCACGAGCACGACCCGCTCCAGGCGGAGCTGGCGGTACTCGACCTCGGTGATGTCCTCGAGCTCGGTGGAGAGCCCGGCGACGCGCCGCAGGGCGTGCCGCTCGGCGAGGTCCATCTCGCCGGTGGTGTCCTCGGCCTCTTCGGGATCCGGCTCGTCGGCGTAGCCGCTGGTGAAGTCCTCGGACTCCCAGGTCTCGGTGGCGCCGAGCTCGTCGTCGAGGTTGAAGGTGGGGTCAGGTGCGTTCGTCATATGCCTCCAAGGGTCGCATGGGCCTCAACGCCCGGCGAGCCAATTTCCTTCCGCGACGAGCACGGCCGGCCCGGTGAGCAGCACCCGGTCGTCCTCGGTCCAGGTCACCTCCAGGCGCCCACCGGGAACGTCGACGGTGTACGTCGTGCCGCGGCCGGACCCGTCGGCGAGCGCCGCGGCCACCATCACCGCGCACGCACCCGTGCCGCACGACCGGGTCTCCCCCGAGCCACGCTCGTGCACCCGCAGGGCGACGTGCCGCTCGCCGCGTCGTACGACGAACTCCACGTTGACCCCGGCCGGGTACTCCGCCGGGTCGTGCGACGGCGGCTCGAGCAGCGGGCCGGCGTCGTCGAGGGAGTCCACGAACGCCACCGCGTGGGGGTTGCCCATCGACACGTGCGTCGCCGGCCAGGTGTGTCCGGCCACGCCGACCTTCGTCTCGCCGACGACGACCGGCTCCCCCATGTCGACGGTGATCGCGCCGTCGTCGGTGAGGGTCAGCGTCTTCACGCCGGCGCGGGTGCCGATATTGAGCGGAGGAACGGCGCCCTCGTGGTCGATCAGGTAGCGCGCGAACACCCGCACCCCGTTGCCGCACATCTCCGAGACCGACCCGTCGGAGTTGCGGTAGTCCATGAACCACTCGGCCTGCTCCCGCGCCGCGACGGCCGCGGGGTCGTCGTACGACGCACACCGGACGACCCGCAGCACGCCGTCGCCCCCGATGCCCGCGCGGCGGTCGCAGATCGCGGCGACCACGTCGGCACGCAGGTCGCCGTGGACGGTGCCGTCGGGGTCGGGCAGCAGCACGAAGTCGTTCTCCGTGCCGTGGCCCTTGAGGAAGCGGAAGCTCACCCCTCGAGTCTAGGCTCCGGGGCGCCGCCCATGGCCTCGGTGACCGCCTTGAGCCGGGACAGTCCCTTCTCGAAGTCCTTGCCGACCATCGAGTCCATGCTCATGAACAGGCCCATCACCTTGGTGGCGAAGGTCTTCTGGCCACGCATCCTCCACGTCACCAGCGTGCCGCCGCCCTCGCGGGTGAGCACGAACCGGATCTCGTTGCGCGCCCTGAACGGCTTCTCGAAGGCGAGGTCGATGTCGACCCGGTGCGGCTCGCTGGCGTCGGTGATCTCCATGCGGCCGGCGCCGGCCTTGCGGTTGCCCGACCAGGCGTAGACCGCACCCGGGCCGCGCTCGGCACCCGAGTAGCTGCGCTGCATCGCCGGGTCGAGGTCCTCCCACGGCGACCACGTCGGCCAATGGCGGAAGTCGATGATCTGCGCATAGATCCGGTCCGGCGGGGCGTCGATGACCGCCTCGCGCTCGACGGTGTAGCCCGCATCGCTCATGGCGGCAGGGTAAGCCCCTGGTTTCCGCGTGGCGTACAGAAACTGTCCGAGGGCTCTGCGACCGTGGGAGACATGGAGATCAACGCAGATACGCTGATGCTGAGCAGCACCGTGGGCCGGTGCCCCGACTGCGGCGACAACTGCCTGCTGGTCGCCGTCGCGGACATGGAGTACTGCTGCACCACGTGCGACGGCGCCGTCTTCGTGATGGACGAAGTCGGCGCCGCCGCTCTGGTGAACCGCCTGGCGAGCTAGGTCCGGCCGGTCAGCGCCGGTGCCGGACCACCAGCGCGGAGCCGCCTCCGCGCCGGGTGGGCTCGGACACCGCGACGAGCCGGCCTCGCTTGCCGAACTTGATCGCGGTGGCGGCGCCGATCTCGGCCGCGCTGGTGAACTGGTCGCCCGAGGCCTGGAACTCGTGCCCGTACGGCGTGAGCCTGGCCGCATACTTGTCGATGAACTCGGGCTCGGCGAACACCTTCTCGGTGTTGCGCTGCGAGGCCCGGGGCTCGGCCATGGCCCGCACGATGCTCATGTCACGGTCGACGTAGTTGAACAGCAGCTGCGTGACCGTGGTGATGATCGTCGAGCCGCCCGGCGAGCCGAGCGCCAGGAAGGGCTTGCGGTTCTTCAGCACGATCGTCGGCGACATCGACGAGCGCGGCCGCTTGCCCGGCTCGATCCGGTTCGGGTCGTCCTTGTCGTAGACGGCCGAGAAGTCGGTCAGCTCGTTGTTGAGCAGAAAGCCGCGGTTCGGCACCAGCAGCCCGGACCCGCCGGTCTGCTCGATGGTGAGGGTGTACTCCACGACGTTGCCCCACTTGTCGGTCACGGCGAGGTTGGTGGTCTCGACGTTCTCGGTGTCGGGGACGGCGTTGCCGGAGCGGGCCCGCTGGTCGCACTTGCCGTCGTACGACGTGACGTCACCGGCGGCGACCGGCTTGGTCAGCGCCTTGTGGGGACGGATCTCGCAGGCGCGCTCGGCGGCGAACTTGTCCGAGAGCAGCCGCTTCAGCGGGACGTCGACGTACTTGCGGTCACCGACGTACGCACCCCGGTCCGCGAAGGCGAGCGCGGTCGACTCGAGGTAGCGGTGCAGGGCGTCCGCGGCCGACATCTTGCCGATCCGGAACTGCTCCATGATGTTGAGCGCCTCGCCCACGGTCGAGCCGCCCGACGAGCTCGGCGGCATGCCGTAGACGTCGAGGCCGCGGTATCCCACGTGGGTCGGCTTGCGCACGGGCGCGGTGTAGCGCTCGAGGTCGCGCTTGTGCATGGTGCCGCGCGGCACCGGCAGGTCGGTGTCGGGGCTCACCGGCGGCTTGCGCGTGGCCACGGCGATCTCCTTGGCGAGGTGACCGTGGTAGAGCCAGCGGACGCCCTTGCGCTGCAGCTTGGCGTAGGTGCGGGCGAGGTCGGGGTTCTTGAAGACCGAGCCCACCTTCGGCGGCTTCCCGCCGGGCAGGAACAGCTTCGGCGTGGTCGTGTAGGCCTCGAACCGCTCCTGGTTGTCGGCGGTCTGGTCGTGGAAGGTCTGGTCGACGACGAACCCGCGGCGGGCCAGCCGCTTGGCCGGCTCCAGCGCCTTGGCGAAGCCGTGCCGGCCCCACAGCCGCACCGCCCGCTTCCAGGTCAGTGCCGTGCCGGGAACGCCGATCGAGACGCCGCTGGTGACGCGCTCCGGGGTGAAGTTGTAGGGCTCACCGGTCTCGGGGTCGATAAACGCGTCGTGCGACATCGTGTCCGGTGCGGTCTCGCGGCCATCGATCGTGTAGACCCGCTTGTTCTTGGCGTTGTAGTAGACGAAGTAGCCCCCGCCGCCGATCCCGGCGCTGTAGGGCTCGGTGACGCCCAGGGCGGCTGCGGTGGCGACGGCCGCGTCCACGGCGTTGCCGCCGTGCTTGAGGACCTGGATGCCGATCTTCGAGGCCTCCGGGTCGACCGAGGTGACGGCGCCGCCGAAGCCGCGGCTGGTGGGGGTCTTGGTGGGGTAGTAGGGCGAGCTCTGGGCTGCGGACGCGCCGGCGGTGAGGCCGGAGACGGCGGCGCCGGAGAGGGCGAGCGCGAGCGAGGTCGCGCCTGCACCGACTGCAACGAGTCGGCGTCGAGCGAGGTGGGCCATGGTGCCTCCCGAGAAGGTGCAGATGATGAGCGGCCCCTACCCAGCTGAGACCCGCGTCACACCTGTCACAGCAGCGATCGCCTGCGCCACCCGGTCCGGGGCGTCCCAGCCGACCCAGGAGATGCGGGCGTCCTTGCGGTACCACGCGTCCTGCCGGCGGGCGAACCGCCGGGTTCCGGTCACCGTTATCTCGAACGCCTCGGCCTCCGTGCACTCCCCGCGCAGGTGGGCGAGCACCTGCTGGTAGCCCAGCGCCCGGCTCGCCGTCCGGCCCGTCGCGAGGCCCTGCTCGGCGAGTCCGCGGACCTCCTCGACGAACCCGGCGTCCCACATCCGCTGCACCCGCTCTGCGATCCGCTGGTCGAGCACCGGCCGCGGGATGTCGACGCCGACCTGCACCGCGTCGTCGTAGAAGTAGGTCAGCGACGGCAGCGTGGCGCTGAACGGCCGGCCGGTGATCGCGATGACCTCGAGCGCGCGGACCACCCGCCGCCCGTTGGTCGGGATGATCCGCCCGGCCGCGGCGGGGTCCGTGGCGGCGAGCCGCTCGTGCAGCGCCTCGGGGCCGAGGTCGGCGAGCTCGCGCTCGAGCGCGGCCCGGACCTCCGGGTCGGTGCCGGGGAACTCGAACCGGTCGAGCACGGCGCGGGTGTAGAGCGCGGACCCGCCGACCAGCACGGGTACGACGCCCCTCGCCCGGCAGTCGTCGATCGCGGCCCGGGCCCACCCCTGGAACTCCGCGACCGTGGCCGGCTCGGTGACGTCGAGCACGTCGAGCAGGTGGTGCACGATCCCGCGTCGCTCATCGACCGGCAGCTTCGCCGTACCGATGTCCATGCCGCGGTAGAGCTGCATCGAGTCGGTGTTGACCACCTCGCCGCCCAGTGCCTCGGCGAGGTCCAGTGACAGGTCGGACTTGCCCGAGGCGGTGGGCCCCACGACGGCCACCACCGGCAGCCGCGGCCTTGTCTCGTCGGGGTCCATGGGCAAGAGTCTTCCAAAGCGCATCCGCGCCGCGACGCAGGCACCAGGAGAGGGCACCCGATGGGATTTCTGGACAAGGCCAAGGCGGGCCTCACCAAGGCCGTCGACCAGCATGGGGACAAGATCGCTAAGGGCGTCGACAAGGCGGCCGACGCGATCGACAAGCAGACCAAGGGCAAGTACACCGAGAAGATCGCGAAGGGGCGCACCGCGGCCAAGGACGGTCTGGACAAGCTCGACGGCAAGAACGACGACATCCGCTGAGCGGACGTCATGGCGCACGTTTCCTGGCCTCGGGAGCGGGTACGTCGGTCGCATGGCACACCTCGACGACGACACCGAGCGCGAGCTCGACGCCCCCACGCCCCCGGGCGGACCGTTGCGCCAGGACGCCCCCAGCGGCAACGTGAACCCGGCGCCGGTCCCGGCGGACCCGGGGGACGACCCGCAGACGCCGAGGCCCTCCACGACCCACCCCGACGACATCGAGCCGCAGTCCCCCTCCGACGCCGAGCGCGGAGGGACGGACCGCTCCGGCGAGGCGGGCCAGCTGGAGAACGCCGAGACGTCGCTCGACGAGCCGTCGGACGGCTCCGGCGGCGAGTGAGGAGCACACCATGACATCGCAGACGCACGAAGATCCCGAGGAGCACGAGCCCGAGGTCGGACCGGACGACGCCTTCTTCGGCGAGGGCCCCGCCGGCGACCCGACGCCCGACGAGTTCATGTCGCCCGACCAGCAGGGTCGGGTGTCCGAGGACACCGGGGTCGTCTACGACGACGAGGGCGCTCCCGAGGAGACCCCCCTCGACGAGGAGCTCCGCGGCGAGGAGGACGGAAATGCCTGAGCACGACGCTCCCCACGACGAGCAGCACGCTGCCGAGGAGCCACGCGAGGGCGTCCCGGAGCCGGTGCAGGAGGACGAGCTCGCGCCGGACCTCTCCGGCGACCTCGGCACCAGCAGCGAGCGCATCGACCCGCAGCAGGGCATCCAGGGCACCGGCACGATGGCGTCCGCCCAGGGCCGCACCGACGGGGCGTCGCCGACGCACCCCGGAGAGGACGTGCCGGAGGTGCACCGCGACGAGCCCGGGATGAACGACCAGGACGTCGAGCCACACCCGGACAACGACGTTCCCAGCCAGGTCAACGATCCGGCCCGCAACCCCGGCCACTCGCACGGCTGACCACCTGCCCGCTCCGCCGCGCGCAGCCTGAGTAGGTTGGCCGGCATGACCCACAACCGCTTCGTGGTCGTGCCGGCCGCCTACGTGATCTTCCTGCGCGACTCCCCCGCCGACGCCTCAGGGCAGAGACGGCGCGAGGTGCTGCTGCAGCTGCGCCAGGGCACCGGCTACATGGACGGCCACTGGGCGAGCGCCGCCGCCGGGCACGTCGAGCGCGGCGAGTCGGTCTACGCGGCGGCGGCCCGGGAGGCCCTCGAGGAGCTCGGCATCAGCGGCGTCCAGCTCACCCCGGTCTGCGCCATGCAGCGCACGGCGCAGGACGAGACCGGGCACGCCGAGCCGATCGACGAGCGCGTCGACTACTTCTTCACCAGCAGCCGGTGGGCCGGCGAGCCACGCATCGTCGAGCCCGAGAAGTGCGCCGACCTGAGGTGGTTCGGCCTGGACGAGCTGCCCGACCCGGTGGTCCCGCACGAGCTCGCGGTGCTCGAGGCGATCCGCGCCGACGACGTGCCGCCGGTGATGGTGCACGGCTTCTGACCGGACGCTCTCGCTCCTACGCGGACGTCATACGTCCGGAGGCCTATAGGCCACGAGACGTATGACGTCCCGCGCCCCAGGCCGGCCCGGTCAGCCGCAGGCGGGCGCCTCCGGCAGCGGCGCGGGAACGCCGACGGTCGGCAGGCCGAGCGTGACGGCGTTGCCCCGGGCCGGCGCGGACGTGCGGGCCTCCCAGGCGTCCCCGGCGCGGGTGCGTCGTACCGACCGGACGGGAGCGTCTGAGACCAGGTGGTGCGGCGCGCCGTACGTCACCTCGACCTCGACCACGTCGCCGGGGCGTACGTCGACCGGCTCGCCGGCCTCGTCGACGGCCGTGAAGTGCACCAGCCGGTTGTCGCGGGCACGGCCGGAGAGCCGGTGGGTCTGCTCGTCCTTGCGGCCCTCCCCCTCGGCGACCATCAGCTCGACGACCCGGCCCTCGAGCCGCCGGTTCTCGTCCCAGGCGATGTCGTTGACCAGCGCGACCAGCCGCTCGTAGCGGTCCTGGACGACCTGCTTGGGCACCTGCTCCTCGAGCACGGCCGCCGGGGTGCCGGGGCGCTTTGAGTACTGGAAGGTGAACGCGCCGGAGAACCGCGCCTGCTCGACGACCTTCATCGTCTCGAGGAAGTCCGCCTCGGTCTCGCCGGGGAAGCCCACGATGATGTCGGTGGTGATCGCCGCCTCGGGCATCGCCGCGCGCACCCGCTCGATGATGCCGAGGAACTTCTCCTGCCGGTAGGACCGGCGCATGTCCTTGAGCACCTTGTCCGAGCCGGACTGCAGTGGCATGTGCAGCTGCGGCATCACATTGGGCGTCTCGGCCATCGCCGCGATCACGTCGTCGGTGAAGTCCTTGGGGTGCGGGCTGGTGAACCGCACGCGCTCGAGGCCCTCGATCTCGCCGCATGCGCGCAGCAGCTTGCCGAACGCGTAGCGGTCGCCGAACTCGACGCCGTAGGAGTTCACGTTCTGCCCCAGCAGGGTCACCTCGCTGACGCCCTCGGCGACCAGCGCCCGGATCTCGGCGAGCACGTCGCCGGGCCGGCGGTCCTTCTCCTTGCCGCGCAGCGACGGAACGATGACGAACGTGCACGTGTTGTGGCACCCGACCGAGATCGACACCCCGGCGGCGTACGCCGACTCGCGCCTGGTCGGCAGCGTCGAGGGGAACACCTCGAGCGACTCGAGGATCTCGACCTGCGCCTCCTCCTGGACCCGCGCGCGCTCGAGCAGCACCGGCAGCGAGCCGATGTTGTGGGTGCCGAAGACCACGTCGACCCAGGGCGCTTTCTTGGTGATCTCGCCCTTGTCCTTCTGCGCGAGGCAGCCACCGACGGCGATCTGCATGCCCGGGTTGGCGGCCTTCACCGGCGCGAGGTGGCCGAGGTTGCCGTAGAGCTTGTTGTCGGCGTTCTCCCGCACCGCGCAGGTGTTGAACACCACCACGTCGGCCGGCGCCTCGCCCTGCGCCGGCACGTAGCCCGCGTCCTCGAGGAGCCCGGTCAGCCGCTCGGAGTCGTGCACGTTCATCTGGCAGCCGTAGGTGCGGACCTCGTAGGTGCGCGGGCTCACGGGAACGGCATCCGGCGCGGCGGCGGCGGCTCCGTGGGTCGGCTCGATGTCCAGGTGGGGCGTGGTCTCAGGCGTGGCAGTCATGACCGGTCAAGGGTACGGCGGGCGCCGGAGCAGGCCGAATCCGCGGCCGTGGCGTGCGTACGACGTCGCCGCGCCCGCCGTACCCGCTGCGGGCGCACGATCGGCATCCGTCCGGCGCTGCACGCATGCGCAACGTGCGCCCAGCGCCCGCCGCCAGTCCCGCACGATCGGCACCTCATCTGGCCGCGCGAGGAGCCGTTCGTGCGGAACTGGCAAACCGGAGCCGACTCAGCTCCCGGCCTCGGGGTTCGCCTCGACGCGGTCCGGCTTCGGCGCGGTCTTCTTCGCGGGGAGCTTGTCGCCGGGCGACCCGGCCGACGACGCGGCGGGCGCCTTCTTGGCCGGGGTCTTCTTGGCGGGCGTCTTCTTCGCGGGAGTCTTCTTGGCCGCGGTCTTCTTGGCTGCCTTCTTGGCGGGGGCCGCCTTCTTCGCGATGTCGGCCGGGCTGGCCTCCTTGGCCGCAGCCAGGTCGGCCTCGGTGGGCTCCACGATCGGCTCGGTCACGGCGGGCTCGGGGGCCTTCTTCGCCGGGGCCTTCTTCGCCGGGGTCTTCTTGGCCGGGGCCTTCTTGGCGGCAGGCGCCTTCTTGGCGGTGGTCTTCTTCGCGGCCGGCGCCTTCTTGGCCGGCGCCTTCTTGGCGGCGGGCGCGGCAGGCGCTGACGCAGCCTTCGACCCCGCCGGCTCCTCGGCCCCGGCGCCCGTGCCCGGCACCGAGTGCAGGTGCGGCGCCGGCGGCTCGGCGTGGGGAGCATCGACCCCGCGGCGACCCCGGGCTCGGGAGGTCACCTGACCGGCGACACCCTCGGCGACCATCTTGCCGAGCGCGGCCGTCCCCTTCGCCTGCTCGACGGCCTTCCCGGCGGTCCCCTTGGGGTCCTTCAGCGCACCGAGCGCCGTGCCGACGAGCTTGTTCAGGGGCTTCTGAATCGGGTTCTTGGGAGCCATTGCGACATTCAAGCACGCACTACCGAGACGCCCCAGCGTTCGTGGTCCGCTGCACACGTGTGACAGGTCACGACTCGGCGACAACGGCGCGCCGCGCTTAGACCGGAATAGTCAGAACGGGCCCCGGATCGGTAGGTTCACTGGGCATGAGCACTGAGACCCCGCTGGTCGTCCTGGACCACGTCGACAAGTGGTTCGGCGACCTGCACGTCCTGCAGGACATCAACCTGTCGATCAGCAAGGGCGAGGTCGTCGTCGTCATCGGGCCCTCGGGCTCGGGGAAGTCGACGCTCTGCCGTGCGATCAACCGGCTCGAGACCATCGACAAGGGCTCGATCACCCTGGACGGCCAGCCACTGCCCGAGGAGGGCAAGGGCCTCGCAGCGCTCCGCGCGGAGGTCGGGATGGTCTTCCAGAGCTTCAACCTGTTCGCGCACAAGACGATCCTCGAGAACGTCACCCTCGGCCCGATCAAGGTCCGCGGGATGGCGAAGAGCGAGGCCGACGAGAAGGCGCGCAAGCTGCTGGACCGGGTGGGGGTCTCGGCGCAGGCCGACAAGTACCCCGCCCAGCTCTCGGGTGGACAGCAGCAGCGCGTCGCGATCGCTCGGGCTCTGGCGATGGAGCCGAAGGTGATGCTCTTCGACGAGCCCACCTCGGCGCTGGACCCGGAGATGATCAAGGAGGTACTCGACGTCATGGTCGACCTGGCTCAGGGCGGCATGACGATGGTCGTCGTCACGCACGAGATGGGCTTCGCCCGTACGGCGGCCGACCGCGTGGTGTTCATGGCCGACGGCCAGATCGTCGAGGAGAACACCCCGGAGGAGTTCTTCACCAATCCGCGGTCCAGCAGGGCCCAGGACTTCCTCGGCAAGATCCTGAAGCACTGATCGATCCACCCGAACCTGGCCGGGAAGCTCATCAGGGGCCGGCCAAGACAGAAGGAGAAAGCATGCGGTTCACCCGAACCAAGGCGGTGCTCGCGGCAGCGGGCCTGTCCATGGCCCTCGCCGCCTGTGGCGGAGGCGGCGGCAGCACCGACGTCAAGGTCGAGGACAACCCGGAGTTCGACTCCGGCACGACCATGGCCAAGCTGTCCGACGCCGGCAAGATCACCATCGGTGTGAAGTTCGACCAGCCCGGCATCGGGTTCCTCGAGCCCGGCGCGGACGCCCCCAAGGGCTTCGACATCGAGATGGGCCGCATCATCGCCGGCGCCCTCGGCATCGACGACGACGGGATCAACTGGAAGCAGACCGTCTCCGACAACCGCGAGCCGTTCCTCCAGGACGGCACGGTGGACATCGTGATCGCGTCGTACTCCATCACCGACGAGCGCCGTCAGGTCGTCGGCCAGGCCGGCCCGTACTACGTCACCGGTCAGCAGCTCCTGGTCCGCGAGGAGGACAAGGACGCGATCACCAAGCCCGAGGACACCAAGGGCAAGAAGGTCTGCTCGGTCACCGGCTCCACCTCGCTGCAGCGCATGGAGGACGAGTACGGGGCGAGCCCGGTGCCGTTCGACACCTACTCCGAGTGCGTCGACCAGCTCGAGCAGGGCACCGTCGAC
>JBQCEF010000453.1:0-8447 GCA_051960495.1 Nocardioides sp.
CTTGATCTCGTTGGTGATGTGCGGGATGACCTGCACGGTCTCGCCGAGGTAGTCGCCGCGCCGCTCCTTGGCGATCACCTCGGAGTAGACCTGCCCGGTCGTCACGTTGGCGATCCCGGCCAGGTCCTCGTCGAGGAAGCGCTCGTAGTGCCCGATGTCGAGGTCGGTCTCGGCGCCGTCGTCGGTCACGAAGACCTCGCCGTGCTGGAACGGGTTCATCGTCCCCGGGTCGACGTTGAGGTAGGGGTCGAGCTTCTGCATCGTGACGCGGAGCCCGCGGGACTTCAGCAGGCTGCCGAGCGAGGAGGCGGTGAGGCCCTTGCCCAGCGAGGAGGCGACGCCTCCGGTGACGAAAACGTGCTTGGTCGGCTGCGATGCGGCCAAGTGAACTCCCGTGGCTCGAGGCTTCTGCGGACTTCCCGTCCACGGGGTTCTAGCCTACCAACACCGATCCCGTCCGCGGCCAGCCGCACCGGCGCGTCTCCGGTCGGCGGCCGGGTTTTACCTGAGCCGCCGGCTCACTGGTCGGTGGCGGCACCCGGCATCGGCCCGTCGGCGGCGTCGACGGCGCCGAAGTGCCCGGTCTGGTCCTGCGCCTGGCCGGCGAGGGCCATCACGGCGACCACGCGGGCGGCGCTGCGGCCGAGCACGTCGACGGTCGAGACGTCGCGGGCTGCGACCACGTCGTCGCGGATCGCCCGGATCAGGCCGCCCTCACGGGCGGAGGCGATCGGCCCGGCCACCACGACCCCGTCGGTGGCGGCGTCGATCGCGGTGGCGAGCGTGGCCACGATGCTGTTGGAGCTCGTCGCGGCATCGCCCGAGGCCGAGCCCGGACCCGCGACGACCAGCACCAGGCTCCCCCGGCGCTTGAGGTCGTCACCGGCCGACACGAGCCCGGCCGTGCTCAAACCGGCCAGGATGCTCTCCGCGGTGGCGTCGACCGGTGCGCCGCCGGGGTCCTTGTCGGTGCCGATCGCCCGGGCCAGCAGCGCGCCCATCCGCTCGTAGCCGCTGGCGTCGGCCGGCACGTCCACGTCGGAGGCGGAGTCCAGCAGCTGGCTGCCCAGCTCGTCGACCAGCTGCTTGTTCTGCACGTCGAGCATGCCGTCACCGATCCGCACGGTGCCGCTGACCGTGCCTCCGGCGGTCGCGATCATGTCGCCGAGCTTCGAGACCTCGGTCTGCTGGGCGGCCGGGAGCACGACCATCGTGACGGCGCGGCCCTTGAGCGTGTTGCCGACCAGTCCCGGCGCGACCGTGTCGGCGAAGGCGTCGCTGAAGTCGTTCGTGCTGCGCAGTCCCGCGATCTCCTCGCGCAGCTGCGCCTTGGCGTTGCGGTCGGCCTTCACCTGCTCGACCAGGGTGTTGTCGACCTCGCCCTTGAGCGGGCCGCCACCCAGGGCCACCCCGACGGCGAGCGCGAGGAAGACCGAGACGATCGACACGATGTGGTAGCGGAACGAGATCACGTGAACAGTCCTTGGATCCAGTCGAAGAGGTCGGTCAGCGCGCCCTGCAGGTCGTGCCACCAGGCCTCGCCGACGGGCGTGGAGGCGATGGCGACGCCCAGTGCGAGCAACCCGGTCAGCAGCACGAGCGCGAGGTGCCACAACCGCACGCGACCGGAGTAGAGCTGCGGGACTCCCTTGGCGTCGACCAGGCGGGGGCCGACGCGGAGCCGGGTGAGGAAGGTGCTGGCGAGCCCGGACCGCTGCCGGTCCAGGAACTCGTCGAGTGTGGCGTGGGTGCCGACGGCGATGATCAGGGATGCGTTGGAGGCGTCGGCGAGCAGCATCGCGACGTCCTCGGAGGTTCCGGAGGCGGCCATCCGCTGGGTGCGCACGCCGAGCCGGTCCAGCCGCTCGGCACCGACGGCACGCCCGGAGCGGTCCGCGTGCAGGACCACCTCGCGGGCGCCACGCAGCGCCTTGTCGCTGACCTTCTGCGCTTCCTCGCCGGTGCTGGAGGTCCCTGTCCCCAGGCCCTGCTCCCCCACGACGACCAGGTCGGGACGGTGGCCGGCCGCCAGCAGCGCGTCGGCTCCGGCGTCGACGCCCACCAGCACGGGGCGCTGCTCGCGGATGTAGCGCCGCAGCCGGCGCAGGTCCTCGCGGTAGTCGTAACCGCGCACCACGATGACGACCGGCCGTCCGCTGATCTTGGTGCGGAGCTCGGGGACCCCCTGCCCGTGCAGCAGCAGGTCCTGCTCGCGGCGCAGGAACTCGGTGGTGTTGTGGGTGAAGCTCTGCAGCTGGGTGGCCAGCCCGCCGCGCGCCTCCTCCATCTTGGCGGCGACGTCCTCGGCGGAGAGCACCGCGCCCTCGCCGACCATCTGCTCGGCCTGGAAGACCTGGCCGCCGACGATCCGCACCGGGGAGCCGTCGTGGACGGCCTTGAGGATGCCGGAGCCGACGTCGTCGATCATCACCACACCTGCGCTCGCCAGCAGGTTCGGGCCCTGGTTGGGGTAGCGGCCGGAGATGAACGGAGCCGCGTTGACGACCGCGACGACGCCGGCGTCAACGAGCGCCTCCGCGTGCATCCGGTCGAGGTCGAGGTGGTCGATGACCGCGACGTCACCCGGGCGGGCGCGCCGGACCACCGCACTGGTGCGGCGGTCGACGCGGGCGGTGCCGGTGAGCCCGGGCAGGGCGCCGGAGGGCTGTTGGCGGGAGGGGAACTTCATCGCGCCCGCCATGATGCCACGCAGGCCAGGCCGTTCCCGGGACGCGTACGGCGTGGTCCCGACGTCGGAAACCTCACACCCGGAGGACCCGACGAAGGGCCTAAAGCCACTCCCCTAAGGCGAGCGGATCGCGGGTCACCAGGTAGGTCGCCCAGTTCATCTTCGAGACTCGTCCGTCCGCGTCCCGGGTGACGCGCAGCAGCTCGCCGGCCTCGCGCCCGGAGACCGTGCGGTAGACGTCGTCCGAGACCCGCTCGAACACCGAGGAGGGCTTGTGCTCCGGCGCGCCCTGGGCGCGTGCCTCGAGCCGGCCCTGCTTCACGCTGAACACGAACGGCGCGCCCTCGGAGTACCACAGCCCGACCAGGCCGGCGAGCTCCTCGGGGACCTCCGTGCCGGGCCGCCACACCTCCTGCTCGACCGGGTCGTTCTCGATGACGTGGTCGGCCAGCGCGATGGCGAACGCGGCCGGGTCGGGCGCCGAGGTGGAGTTCATCAGCGCCAGCCCACCGGTCCCGCTCTCGCGGTGCGTGAACATGCCGGTGATGAAGCCGGGCCAGCCGCCGGTGTGGCCGACGAAGGTCCGGTTCCCCGAGCGCAGCAGCATGAAGCCGAGCCCGAAGGCCCCGGTCCAGCGCTGCCGGTCGATCATGATCTGCGGCTCGCACATCTCCTCGAGGGTGTCCTTGGCGAGCACCTCGGAGACCGGATCGGCCACGAACGACGACCAGCGCGCCATGTCGCTGGCGGTGCTGGCCAGGCCGCCGCACGGCGCGAGCGCCTTGACGTCGAACAGCGGCTCGGTCACCGGCACGTCGGTGTACGGCGGCACGTAGTACCCCGTCACCGCGCTGCCCATCGGTCCGAGGGTCGTCCTCGTCATCTCCAGCGGGTCGAGGATGCGCGCCTTGAGGCTGTCGTACCACTCCCGGCCGTCGATCCGCGCGACCAGCTCGCCGAGCATCGAGAAGACCAGGTTGGAGTAGTGCCACAGGTGGTGCGGCCGGTGCACCCGCTCCGCCTCGTTGAACCCGGCCACCAGCTCCTCGCGGTCGGGGTTCTGCAGGGTCTCCCACACGTCGCCGACCGGCTCGCGCTGCATGCCCGACGAGTGCGCGAGAGCCTGGCGGATGGTCACGCCCGGATGGGTGACCTCCGGGACGTGCTGGTCCAGGGTGTCGTCGAGGTCGAGCTTCCCCTCGTCGCGCAGCTGCATCACCAGCACCGCGGTGAACGTCTTGGTGTTGGAGGCGACCATGAACTGGTCCTCCGCGGTGGGCGGCACCGACGGGACGCTGACGTCGGCGGCCCCGATCCCCTCGTGCCACAGCAGCCCGCCGCCGCGGACGATGCCGGCGTAGAGCCCGGGCACCCGGCCCTTCACCTGCTTCTCCAGGGCGATCCGGTGCAGCGCGCGGGTGGTGGTCTCGTGCAGGTCGGCCATGGGCCGGACCCTACCGAGCGGCGGTCGGCGCCGCCCACAAGGGCCGCGCCGCCGCTCAGGGCTCCGTCGCGATCAGGGCTCGATCGACTCGATCAGGCCGTAGTGGCCGTCGTGGCGCAGGTAGAGCACCGCGCCGCGGTCGGTGGTCCGGTCGAGGAAGAACACGAACGGGTCGCCGCCGTGCTCGAGCCGGTCCTCGGCCTCGGCGAGGCTCATGTGGGGCGCGGTGCCGTCGTACGCCACCGGGACGACAGAACCCGTCGGCCACGTCACGACGCCCTGCACGGCATAGCCCTCGTGGGTACGACGCACGACCGCGTCCTGGCCGGTCCCCCGGTCGACGAACAAGAAGAACTCGTGCCCGAGCAGGTCCATCTCGAACGCCGCCTCGCCCACGCTCATCGGCTCCAGGAAGAACGACTTGCGCCGGACCAGCTCGCGCTCGCCCTGCGGGCGCGACGGGTGCCCGACCCAACGGGCCGAGCGCGGCTGGTCGTCGCGGGCCAGGGCCCGGCGGGTCGCCAGCCAGCGGTGCCGGGTGAGCATCCGGTGCCGGTGCTGCAGCAGCGCGCTGCGCAACCGGTCGACCACGAGGTCGACGGCCTCGGTCGGCGTGGTGCCCGCGGCCTGGGCCCGCACGCGGCTGCCGGCGAAGTCGAGGCCGACCTCCGCGATCGCCGGACGGGTGCGCGCCGGGTCCCCGGAGAGGGTGAGCACGGCGTGGGCGGCCACCACCGTCTCGTTGGTGTAGCGGTAAAGTCGGCTGACCTTCTCCGCGGCGTACTCGGTCGCCGCGGACGGGACCGCGCCGCGGGTCGTCACCGCCACCGGAGGCGGCGTCGGGTGCCCGGCAGCCGTAGGAGCGGGTCGGCGGGTCCGGGGGTGGGCAACGTCCATCACGGGTCTCCTCCCCCCGTTCGGCACTGCTGGGTCGGCAACCAAACTAGGCAGCGCCCACGGCG
The DNA here is from genome assembly GCA_051960495.1 of Nocardioides sp. Lineage (GTDB taxonomy): Bacteria > Actinomycetota > Actinomycetes > Propionibacteriales > Nocardioidaceae > Nocardioides_B. The sequence goes on from JBQCEF010000453.1 coordinate 5,096, forward strand.
TGGCGGATGGGCCGTTGGTCCCGAGACCGCGCCACGATCCGGTCGGGGCGGAACGCAGACCCTCTTGTCCCCGGCAGGGTGCGGCACGCCATCACGTCACACCCGGACCACAGCGAATAGTCCGATTTGACCATCTTCGGTGACCGTACGGACCTTCTTTACTTTTCCTCCCCCGGGGCTGCAGCTCTTTACCTAACCTCATAGAGGCCGATCGGTCACAGTCAATCTGCTTTCACAAGGGGGACATCTCCACATGCTCAAGAAGATCTTCATGTTCATCGGCGTCATCGCCGTCATCGCAGTGATCAGCTCCGCGATGGGTAGCGGCGACGGATCATCGGCCAACGACGACTCCACCTACGCCGACCAGGTCGTTCAAGAGCTGGAGGAGGCTGCGGACGAGGAGCCCGCGGACGATGAGGCGCCAGCCGTCGATGAGGAGAAGCGCGCCGAGGACGCCAAGCCGAAGCCGAAGTACACCTCCGGCCAGGCGAACGCGATCGCAAAAGCGCAGGACTACCTGGACTACTCCTCGTTCTCCAAGAAGGGTCTGGCGGAGCAACTCAAGTTCGAGGACTTCAACGCCAAGCAGGCAGCGTTCGCCGTCAACCACATCAAGGTGAACTGGAACGAGCAAGCCGTTGCCAAGGCCAAGGACTACCTGGACTACTCGTCCTTCTCCAAGCAGGGACTCATCGACCAGCTCAAGTTCGACGGCTTTACCCCGGCGCAGGCCGCCTACGGCGCCAACAAGGCGTACTGACCGCAACGCAGCTCCTCGACGTCCAGCGGTCGGGGTTCCTGTCCACGTCGACAGGAGCTCCGACCGTTCGGCTCAGTCGGCCGGCGCCCGTGGGCTGCGCTTGTAGGCGGACACCGTGCGGTCGCCGGTGACCCAGAACCGCCACGGGACGTCGTGGGCCAGGCTTACCCCCACCCGCGGGCCGGCCGAGACGTCGGCGGGCGGAGTGGCGGGCAGCTCCAGGTGGCCGGTGAGGTCCATCCCGTCGTTGCCGCGGTCGATCGCCAACGCCTGGCACAGGCAGGCCGGGCCGCGGGCGAGGGACCGGTCGGCGACCCGCTCGCCGCGGCGGGACCGGGCCAGGTCCTCGCCCTCGATGACCTCGCCGGCGCGCAGCAGGACCGCAGCGGCCCGGCCGGGCTCCCCGACGACGACGTTGGCGCACCAGTGCATGCCGTAGCTGAAGTAGACGTAGAGCCGGCCGGCCGGCCCGAACATCACCTCGTTGCGCCGGGTCCGGCCCCGGTAGGCGTGCGAGGCCGGGTCGTTGGCGCCGTCGTACGCCTCGACCTCGGTCAGCCGCACCGACACGCCGGCATGCGTGAGCACGCCGCCGAGCAGCCGGGGGGCAACCTCCACGGGCGAACCGGCGAGTGCCTCAGCCCAAGCGGTCACGGTGCTCCGCAACGACCGCCCGCAGCTCGGCGAGCTGCTCGGTGACCCGGTCCCGTGCCGTGCCGCCCCGGCTGTCTCGGGACGCCACGGATCCCTCCACGGTGAGTACGTCGCGGACTCGGGGGGTCAGGTGCGGGGAGATCTCGGCGAACTGGGCGTCGGTGAGGTCCTCGAGCCCGACGCCGAGCTCCTCGCAGCGTCGTACGCACTCCCCCGCGAGCTCGTGGGCGACCCGGAACGGCACCCCCTCGCGGACCAGCCACTCCGCGACGTCGGTGGCCAGCGAGAAGCCCTGGGGGGCGAGCTCGGCCATCCGGTCGGTGTTGAACGTGAGCGTGGCGACCATCCCGGTGAACGCCGGGAGCAGCACCTCGAGGGTGTCGACGGAGTCGAAGACCGGCTCCTTGTCCTCCTGGAGGTCGCGGTTGTAGGCCAGCGGCAGCGCCTTCAGGGTCGCGAGGAGGCCGGTGAGGTTGCCGATGACCCGGCCGGCCTTGCCGCGGGCGAGCTCGGCGATGTCGGGGTTCTTCTTCTGCGGCATGATGCTCGACCCGGTCGAGTAGCCGTCGTGCAGCTTCACGAAGTCGAACTCCCGCGTCGCCCAGAGGATCACCTCCTCGGCCAGCCGGGAGACGTCCACGCCCACCATCGCGGTGACGAAGGCGAACTCCGCGACGAAGTCCCGCGCGGCGGTCCCGTCGATCGAGTTCGGGCTCGAGTCGGTGAAGCCCAGCTCCCGGGCCACCTGCTGCGGGTCGAGCCCGAGGCTGGACCCGGCCAGCGCGCCGGACCCGTACGGCGAGTCCGCGGCCACCCGGGCGTCCCAGTCGCGCAGCCGGCCCAGGTCGCGCACCAGCGGCCAGGCGTGCGCGAGCAGGTGGTGGCTGAGCAGCACCGGCTGGGCGTGCTGGAGGTGCGTGCGGCCCGGCATCACCGCACCGAGGTGGGCCTCGGCCTGGTCGGCGAGCGCGTCGACCAGGTCCAGGACATGACCGGCCACGATCCGGGCGTGGTCGCGCAGGAACACCTTGAACAGCGTGGCGACCTGGTCGTTGCGCGAGCGCCCGGCGCGGAGCCGGCCGCCGAGCTCGCTGCCGACCTCCTCGAGCAGCAGCCGCTCCAGCGCGCCGTGCACGTCCTCGTCGGACTCGGCCGCGGTCGCCTCGCCGGTCTCCACCTTGCGACCGAGCTCGTCGAGGCCGGCCAGCAGGCCGTCGAGGTCGGCGTCGCTGAGCAGCCCGGCGCGGTGCAGCACCCGGGCGTGCGCACGCGACCCGGCGAGGTCGTAGGGCGTCAGCCGCCAGTCGAAGTGGGTGCTCTTCGACAGCGCGGCCAGCTCGGGGCTCGGGCCGCCGGCGAACCGGCCGCCCCACAGCGCGCCGGTGTTGGTCGTCGACTTCTCGCTCACGTGTTCCTCTCGGTGCGGCGGGACGTCATACGTCGGGGGGCCTATAGGCCACACAACGTATGACGTCCGGGCTAGTCGGTGCCGAACTCCATCGCGGCGTGGTCCAGGGCCTGCTCATCGAGCTCGCTCGCTTCGTCCGCGCGGCTCGCGATCGTGTCCGCGCCGCCCGGCTCGAGCGCCCCGAGCAGGTTGCCGTGCTCGACCAGGACGTGGCCCTGGTCCTGCGGCTGCCCGGCGTAGGCCTCGAGCTTCGAGCGCGAGTCGGCGATGTCGAGATTGCGCATCGTGAGCTGCCCGATCCGGTCGGTGGGACCGAACACGGCGTTGTCGGTGCGCTCCATCGACAGCTTGTCGGGGTGGTAGGAGAACGCCGGACCGTCGGTCGCGAGGATCGTGTAGTCCTCACCGCGCCGGAGCCGGAGGGTGACCTCGCCGGTCACCAATGACGCGACCCAGCGCTGGATCGACTCGCGCAGCATCAGCGCCTGCGGGTCCAGCCACCGGCCCTCGTAGAGCAGCCGGCCGAG
>JBQCEF010000454.1:0-12045 GCA_051960495.1 Nocardioides sp.
GGCGCGATGACGTTCTTCCTGGTGCTGCAGCTGCAGGTCACCGCTGGGTACTCCCCGCTCGCGGCCGGGACCGCGACCCTGCCGATCACGCTCGTGCTCCTGCTGCTCTCCTCGCGCGCGGGCGCGCTGGCCACCCGGATCGGGCCGCGGCCGCTCATGGCGGGCGGGCCGATGCTGTGCGCCGCAGGGACGTGGCTGCTGCGCGGGGTGGGCGAGGGGTCCTACTGGACCGAGGTCCTCCCGGGGCTGCTGCTGTTCTCGCTCGGGCTGGCCGCGCTCGTCGCGCCGCTGACCACGACCGTGCTCGCCGCCGCGCCGGACCGGTTCGCCGGCGTCGCGAGCGGGGTCAACAACGCGGTGGCCCGGACCGGGTCGCTGCTCGCCGTGGCGGCGCTCCCCGCGATCGTCGGGGTCACCGGTGACGACTACCTGCGCCCGCCGGTGTTCACCGCCGGCTACGAGCAGGCGATGACGATCTGCGCGGTCCTGCTGGTCGCCGGCGGACTGGTCAGCCTCGCCGGCCTGGCAGGAACGCGGCCCGCGGTCGCTCCCCGGTGACGCGGGCCCGTCCGGCCTTGCGCTCCTTGACGATCTCGGCGCGGTACTTGTGGAAGTCGACCTGGATCGTGTGCCGCTTCGAGGCCACATAGCGCTTGCGCAGGTGCTCGTCGTACTCCCGGATCTGGCGGCGCATCTCGTCGTACGACGGGAGCGCGGCCGTGCCGGTGACGAGGTCGGCCACCCAGTGGGCCTGCGCCTCGGCCAGCGGCATGATCGCGCCGAGCGGCTGGATCAGGCCGACGAAGTAGAGCCCCGGGTGCTCGGGGTCCACGACGCGGCGGTAGAGGTCGATGTGGTTGTCGCTCGCGCGCACCACCCGCTCGTCGAGGAACGGGAAGCTGACCTTGTAGCCGGTGCAGTAGACGACCACGTCGACCTCGTGGGCCGAGCCGTCGACGAAGAACACCTTGGAGCCCTCGAACCTGTCGATGTTGGGCAGGACGGTGATGTCGCCGTGACCGAGCCGGGTCAGCAGGTCGTCGCTGACCGTCGGGTGCGCGTGCAGGACGGCGTGGTCGGGCCGCGGCAGGCCGTAGTCGGTGACCTTGCCCTGCGTCAGCCGGAGCATCGCGGCCATCGACAGCTGCTGCACGATCGTCGGCGTACGGGCGACGAACGAGTCGGTGAGGTGGTCGGTGGGCACGCCGAAGACGTACTTCGGGACGATGTGCGCGCCACGGCGCATCGCCAGGTAGGTGCGCTCGGCGACCCGCGAGGACTCCACCGCGATGTCGGTCGCGGAGTTGCCGATCCCGAGCACCAGCACGCGCTTGCCCGCGAAGATGTCGGGCGTCTTGTAGTAGTGCGCGTGCATCTGCACGCCGGGGAAGTCCTCCGCCCCGGGGAACGACGGCTCGGGCCAGCGCGGGTCCCAGTGGTGGCCGTTCGCGACGACCACGTGCTCGTAGTGGCGCACCTCCGGCTCGGTCGGCTCGCCGTGCGCGTTGCGGCCCCGCAGCGTCACGGCGTACCCCTCGTCGGTCGAGCCTGTCGCGCCAAGCGGCTCGACCTTCACGACCTCGGTGCGGAAGGTGATCTGTTCCCGGAACCCGAAGTGGTCGACGTAGTCGTCGAAGTACGCAGCGATCTGCCAGTGGCTGGGGTAGTCCGGCAGGTGCTCGGGCATCGGGTAGGCCTCGTACTCCATGAGCTGCCGCGAGGTGTTGATGTGCAGCGACTTGTAGGCCGACGACATCGAGTTGTCGTTGTCGTAGCGCCAGTTGCCGCCGACCTCGCTGCCCATCTCGAAGCAGTCGAAGTCCACGCCCCGGGAGTGCAGGACCTGGGCAGCGGCAATGCCCGACGAGCCGGCGCCAATGATGCAGACACGCTTGTCCATGGGGCGGTTCCTCCTGGGCCCGGCGGGATCGGTCGTCCACGCACGGTCGGTGAGACGTGTCCTACCACAGTGCCAGAACCTGTTCTAGCCTGCGGCCATGCCCTTCCCCTCACCGCCGTGGCAGATGCACGCCCAGATGTGGCTCTCGCTGTTCCGGGTGCGCGACACCGGCCGCGCGGACCGGCCCGACGGGTTGTACGGCGCGGCGTTCGTCTCCTACGGGGCGGGCAGCCCGCTGACCTACCTCGAGCTGCTCGTGGCGAGGCTGCTCGACGCCCGCGCGCGGCAGGTCCGGATCACCGACATCTGGGTCGACTCGCCGGCGTCGCTGGCCGGCGGCCGCTCGCTGTGGGCGATCCCCAAGGACCTCGCCGAGCTCGAGCTCGACGACCGCCGTCTCGGTCCGACCTCGCACACCGAGTTCGGGGGGCGTGTGGACGGGCGGGAGATCGCCTCCGGTGCCTTCGCGGCGCTGCCGGGGGCGGCGCTGCTGCGGGCACCGTTCCGGGCCACGACGTCACAGCTGCGTCCGGGTCCTGCGGGCGCCGCGGGCGCGCCGGACGCGCCGGGCGCGGAGGTCGTCACGCCGATGGCCGGCAGCGCGAAGACGCTGCCCGCGCTGGGCAGCTGGGAGTTCGCGGCCGACGGGCCGCTGGGCTTCCTGCACGGCCGGGCGCCGCTCGCGTCGTTCCGGCTCACCGACGTGCGGCTGCGGTTCGGCTGAGGTTCCACCCGATTCGTCTGTGGTCTACGGGGTGTTTTGCGCGGGGCCGTCGCAGGCGAATCGGGGTCAGCGCTGGGCCCGGCGCGCCTGTGTGACCGCGGCGACGACGAGCAGGCTCAGCAGGAACGCCAGCAGCAGCACCGGCGAGAGGATCAGCATCAGCAGCAGCGCCACCAGCGCGGCGACGATCGCCGCCTTCACGGTCGCGGTGCTGCCCGACCAGGCGCCCTTGATCGCCGCCCAGACCGGGTTCTGTCCGCGCAGGCTCGCCTTGGCTCCGCGGACGCCGGCTCGTTGCGCCGCTCCGGCGCCCTCGGCCTGCCGGGTGAGCTTGTCGGTCCACGACTCGGTGGCGCGGGACGCCTTGGCCACGGCGTAGTCGACCGCCGTGCCGAAGACGCGGGTGAACGCCTCCGCGGGGGTCGCCGACGGCCGGCTCGTGCGGGAGGTGCTCGCGGCACCAGCGGTTGCGGTCATGGTTTCTTCCTCCTTGCGGGAGGGAGTACCCCGGTAGGGTCGCCGGATGCGTTCTTCTCGGGTCGACGCCGCCGCTGCCGGCGCCTGGTTGCTGGGTGACCACGAGGTGCGCCGGATGGGCTTCGGCTCCATGCGGATCACCGCCGACCCCGACCGGGATCGCGCGATCCGGGTCGTGCGCCGGGCGGTCGAGCTCGGCGTCAACCACATCGACACAGCCGCGTTCTACTTCTCCCCCGGCGGGCTGCTCGACGTCCAGGGCGGCCCGACCCGCTACGCCACGGAGATCGTCCGCGACGCGCTCGGCTCCTCCGACGACGTGTTCGTGGCCACGAAGGTCGGTCCCGGCGTCGACGAGGCCGGCGAGTTCTACCAGGCGACCACCGCGGCCCAGCTGCGCGCGCAGGTCGAGGAGAACCTGCGCCGGCTCGGGCGCGAGCAGCTCGACCTGGTCAACCTGCGGATCATCCGCAAGGCCGGAGCCGACTCCGTCGCGGAGCGGTTCGGCGCGCTCGCGGACATGCGTGCGGCCGGGATGATCCGCCACCTCGGCCTCTCCAACGTGCGCGTGGACCACCTCGACGAGGCCCAGGCGATCGCTCCCGTGGTGTGCGTCCAGAACGCCTACGCACTCGACCTGCGCCGCGACGAGGACGTGCTGACGGTCTGCGCGGAGCGCGGCATCGCGTTCGTGCCGTTCTTCGCGATCGCCGGGGCCGGCCGCGAGTCCGGGGCCGCCGACGAGCACGACGACGCGCTGCGGACCGTCGCCGCCCGGCACGATTTGTCCGCCCACCAGGTCCGGCTCGCCTGGACGCTGCACCGCGGCGAGCACGTGCTGGCGATCCCTGGCACCGGCGACCCCGACCACGTCGAGGAGAACGTCGCGGCCGGGGCGGTCCGGTTGACGGCCGAGGACCTCGAGCTGCTGGGCTGATCAGGCCACCGGCGTGCGTCGTACCGCGACCAGCTCCTCGGCGGTGTCGGCGAACCGGCCGGCGCTCGCCGCGGGGTCTATGGTCCCGGGCGCGACCCGCATCGCCATCGCCTCGCTGACCGCGGCCCGCAGCCGCTCGGGGGTCAGCCGCTTGCGGCGGAGGACGACGCCGACCCCGGCCTGCTCGACGCGGCGGGCGACCTCGGGCTGGTCGCGGTCGAACGGTACGGCGACGACCGGGACCCCGGCGGCGGTCGCCTTCGCGACGATCCCCATGCCGGAGGGGCACACGACGGCCGCGGCCCGGGGCAGCACCTGGGCGTGCGGCACGAACCGCTCGACGCGGACCCGGTCGCTCTGCGGGAGCTCGAGCCGGCCGTGCGCATCGGCGAGCGTGACGAGCACCCGCACCGGCAGGTCCGCGAGCGCCTCGACCGCCGTGGTCGCGAGCGCCTCGTCGCCGAGGTAGTCGGTCGAGCAGGTCACCAGCACCCACGGGTCGCCCGGCTCGGCCAGCCACGGCAGCGGTTCGCTCGGTGGGTCCCAGGGCGCGAACCCGACCAGCCGCACGTGCTCGGGGGTCTGCGTGCGCGGGTACTCCAGCGGCTCCCCGGTCAGCACCAGGACGCGGTCCGCGGCGGCGACGTAGTCGAACGGCGAGGCGTACGGCGTCAGGCCCGCCTCGGTGCGCAGGGCGTTGAGCCCGGGGAGCATCGCCTTGCCGAAGACCCGCTCGACGACGGGCCACAGCACCGCGTCCCGGACCCGGCCGATCGGGTCGCGACGCGGCGCGAGGCCGATCCCGTAGGGCGGGACGCCCTTCTCGCGCCACGGGAGCAACGACGGCAGCGTGGTCGCGCGGGGCAGGCCGCTCAACTCGGCGGCCACCTGTGCGCCGTAGGAGTTGATGTCGACCAGGAGCGCGTCCGGCGCGTGCCGGTCGACCGCCGCGGCGAGGTCCGCCCGCTCGAGCGGCGCGCGGCCGAGCATCGCGTCGGTGGAGTCCGGTTCGGAGCGGGCGGTGCGCTCGTCGCGGGCCCGGACCAGCCGCTCGTCGGCCGAGTGGGCGTCGAGCCCCTGCTCGCGCAGGACCGGCACGAGCCGGGGGTCGGTGATCACGGTGACCTCGTGGCCGCGCCGGCGCAGCTCGGTGAGGCCGGGCACGATCGGGAAGACGTGGCCGGTGGCCAGCGGGGTGTAGACGACGAACCGGGACATCAGGGCTCCTGGACTGAGGATGGGGCAGGCAGGCAGGCGGCCACAAGGTCGCCCACCGCCTCGGTGGCCGCGGCGCGGGAGAGTCCCTCGTCGCGGCGCAGGACGAGCCACAGCTCGACACCGGTGACGGCGACGAGCTGGGCCAGGACCCGGGTGCGGCGGGTTCGTGGGAGGGTGGCGAGCCGGTCGGCGAAGGCGGCCCGGACCCACTCGCGGTGGGCCTGTCGGCCGGCCTCGGCGAAGGCCGCCAGGGCGGGCGAGGAGTCGCGCTGGGTGTAGGTGCGCTCGTTGACCAGCGCCCAGGTCTCGTACTGCCGGGCGAACGCCTCGGCGACGTCGGCAGGGTCGTCGGAGTCGGGCTCCCCGAGCAGGGCCGCGACCTGGGGGCCGGCCCACTCGGCGACCATCGCGACGAGACCGTCCTTGCCGCCGGTGCGGCGGATGACGGTCTGCAGGCCGACCCCGGCGCGATCCGCGACGGCGTTGAGCGTGAGCTGGTCGAAGGGCAGCTCGACGAACAGCTCCAGCGCGGCCTCGCGGATGCGCCGGGTCTTCTCCTCGGCGGCGTCCGCGCGGGCGGTCTGGGTGTAGCCCCTCGCGGATTTCATGGGAATGACGTTCCCACGAAAGCCGCGCGGCCGTCAACGCCTTTTCCGGCGAGCACGCGACAACGTCATACGTCCCGAGCGTTATAGGCCTCGAGACGTATGACGTCGTGGTCGGTCAGTCCGTGCTGGGCTCGTTGTCGGCGGACGCGCGCCGGGCCGACTCGCGGATCTCGAACAGCTCGGTGGCCAGGCCTCCGAGCGTGCGGGCGACGTCGCGCACGGCCGTGGTGACGATGGTGGTCACCGCCCCCACGGCCGTCGCGGTCACCTCGACGGAGTCCTGCAGGCTGTCCTTGCGGATCTCCCCGCGGCTGATGTGGTCCTTCTTCGCACTCCTCGTCGGTGGCGTGGTCTGGTCGTACCCACCTCCGAGGCCAGTGTCACGCAGCCGGGCGCAGCTCGGTCGCCGGCACCGGATCCTGGGACCTGCGGCCCGGCAGCGCGAGCCGGCAGATCTTCTTCGCGACACTCCCGAGCTGGCGGCGCAGCGGGCCGGTGTTGTAGGCCAGGCCGTACTTCTCGCACAGCGCCTGCACCTCGGCGGCCACCTGCGGGTAGCGCCGGGCCGGGAGGTCGGGGAACAGGTGGTGCTCGATCTGGTGGGAGAGGTTGCCGGTCATCACGTGGAACAGCTTGCTGCCGGTGATGTTGGCCGAGCCCAGGAGCTGGCGGACGTACCACTGGCCGCGGCTCTCGTCCTCGGTGTCCTCGGCGGAGAACGTCGCGACGCCGGCCGGGAAGTGGCCGCAGAAGATGATCCCGAACGCCCACACGTTGCGGATCAGGTTGGCCGTCGCGTTGCCGGCCAGCGTCATCGGGAACAGCGGTCCGGTGAGCGCCGGGAACAGCAGGTAGTCCTTGACCGCCTGGCGCCGGATCTTGCGCAGCAGGCCCGGGTAGAGCGGCTTGTTGTCCTCGAGGCTGCGGCGCCCGGCGACGATGTTCTCGACCTCGAGGTCGTGCAGGGCGACACCCCACTCGAAGAACACCATGAGCAGGAACGCGTAGAGCGGGTTGCCGAGGTAGTAGGGCTTCCACGGCTGGTCCTCGTCCATGCGCAGGATGCCGTAGCCGATGTCGCGGTCCTTGCCGAGGATGTTGGTGAAGGTGTGGTGGATGTAGTTGTGGGAGTACTTCCACTGCTCACTGGGGCAGACGGTGTCCCACTCGTACATCCGGGAGTTCAGGCCGGGGTCGCCCATCCAGTCGTACTGGCCGTGCATGACGTTGTGGCCGATCTCCATGTTGTCGAGGATCTTGCTCACGCTCAGCGCGGCGACCGCGAGCGGCCACGCCGGCGGCAGGTAGAACAGTGCTCGGCCGGCGACCTCGAAGGCACGCTGGGCCTTCACGACGTTGCGGATGTAGTCGGCGTCCTCCTCGCCGAGGCTGTCGAGCAGTCGCTTGCGGATGGCGTCCATCTCGGCGCCGAACTCCTCGATCTGCTCCGGCGTCATGCCGGTGATCGAGCTGACGGTGGTGGTGGTCATGGTTCCTCCTCTGAGGGTGGTTGAGGAGCCGAGCCTGCGAGGCGTCTCGAAACCACCTCGGTCTCGAGACGCTCGCTCCGCTCGCTCCTCGACCAACGGGATGGTCTACAGCGCGACGGCGCAGTCGCCGACGGGCTGGTTGACGCAGATCTGGATGTCCTCGTCGGGCAGCGAGGACTCGACGCCGGTGACGACGTTGCGCACCGTGCCCTCGCCTTTGCGGGCGGTGCAGGAGAAGCAGATGCCCATCCGGCAGCCGTACTCCGGGGTGAGCCCGGCGGCCTCGGCCTGCTCGAGCAGGGTGGCGCCCGTGTTGGTGGCGGTGGCCGCGGAGCGCGTGAACGTCACGGCGCCCTCGGCGTCCCCGGTGCTGACGGTGGGGGTCTTGAAGTACTCCAGGCGCAGCTGGTCGGACCCGTCGTACGCCGCCTTGACCGCCTCGATCAGCGGGGCCGGCCCGCAGGCCCAGGTGGGCACGTCGCGGTAGCCGGGCACCAGCCGTTCGAGGAACGCCGGGCTGAGGGCGGGGTCGCCGAGCTCGGGGTGCAGCAGGTGGACGTCGACGCCGTAGCCGGTGCTACGGATCTCCGCGAGCTCGTCGGCGAAGATCTGGTGCTCGGGGCTCTGCGCGTAGTGCAGGAAGGTCACGCGGCCGCGGTGGGTACGACGCTGCAGCGACCGGAGCATCGACATCACCGGGGTGATGCCGGAGCCGCCGGACAGCAGCACGACGTGGTCGGGGACCCGATCCGGGAGCACGAACTCGCCCTGCGCCTGCGAGAGGTGCAGCAGCTGGCCGGGCCGGGCGCGCTCGACGAGGTAGCGGGAGACCACCCCGTCGGGGTTGGCCCGCATGGTGATCGTGAACCGCTCGCCGGGCCCGGAGGCGGCGCTGGAGATGGAGAAGACGCGGGTCGTGCGGCGGGCGCCGTCGACCTCGACGCCGACCTGGACGTGCTGGCCGGCCGCGTGGCCGCGCCAGGTGGCAGTGGGCTGGAGCGTGAGGGTGGCGACCGGCGGGTGGCCGGGGACGTCGACCTCGCGGTGGATGTCGACGACACGGGCGCGCACCTCGTGCGCCGCCCACATCGGGTTGACCAGCTCGAGATAACGGTCGACGCCGTGCGGCGAAGTCAGTGCCGCGACCACCGGCGACCGGAGCAGGGTCTGGGTGAGGCTCATGGGTCATTCCTTTCAGTGAACAACCGTGCACTCAAAACTGTGCCAGGCATACCGTCGGTATGGCAACCGTCGGCCGACGTGACGCCGCCCACTGCCTCGCCGAGCCAGCGCCGCGCCTTCTCGCAGGGCGACGCCCACCCGACGGCGCGCCCGCGTGAGCGGCACAGCCGTACACCCAGTCTTAGACTGGCCGGCATGAGCGACGCCGCCGCCGACCCGCGCGAGACGCGGCACGAGCGCAAGGAGCGCACCCGCCGGGCGATCCTCGACGCGACGCTCGCGCAGGCCGACGACGGCAGCCTCGCCACGGTGTCGCTGCGCCAGGTCGCCCGCGAGGCGGGGATCGTGCCGACCGGCTTCTACCGGCACTTCGGCTCGATCGACGAGGTCGGCCTGGCGCTGGTCGACGAGGCCTTCGCCTCGCTGCGGCAGATGCTGCGCGACGTCCGGCGCGGCAACCCCGAGCTGCAGGGCGTGATTCGCAGCTCCGTGGCGGTGCTCGTCGACCACGCCCATCGCCAGGAGGCGCACTTCCGGTTCATCTCGCGCGAACGGGTCAGCGGACCGCCCGTCGTACGCGAGGCCATCCGGCACGGCCTGGAGCTGTTCGAGCGCGAGCTCGCCACCGACCTGGCCCGGCTGCCGAACTCCGAGTCGTGGTCGAGCGAGGACCTGCGCATCATGGCGAACCTGATCGTGACGACGATGGTGTCCACCGCGGAGGCCGTGATCGACGCCCCGCCCGGACGGCCCGACGTCGAGCGGGCGATCGTCCGGACCGTCGAGCAGCAGCTGCGGATGATCGTCGTGGGCGCGGCGAACTGGCGCTCGCGCGACTGACCACCCCGATTCGTCTGCGACCCTCTCGCTGAGATCAGACGAAACAGCGCAGACGAATCGAAAGTCAGCCCATGAAGCGGCGGGCGAGCGGCAGCGGCAGGTGCTTGAGCGCCAACCCCATCGGCACCCACGGCCAGGCCGGAACGCGGGCGTGCGCCTTCTCCTTCTCGACCGCGTCGACGATCGCGGCCACCCCCTTCTCGGTCGAGACGATGAACGGCGCGTGCTTGACCCGCTCGTTCATCTCCGAGCGGATGTACCCCGGGTAGATCACCGAGATCGCGATCGGCGAGCTGCTGCCGAGCTCGGCCCGCACGCCCTCGGCGAGGTGCGCCACCCCGGCCTTCGTCGCCGCGTAGGTCGTGATCGTCTTGGGCATCCCCCGCATCGCCGACATCGAGGAGATCACCACGAGGTGTCCGTCCTTCTGGTCGCGGAAGATCTCCAGCGCCGCCTCGATCTGCGCCAGCGCACCGACGAAGTTCGTCATCGCGGTCTGCCGGTTGGCGTCGAACCGCCCGGTCCCGAGCGGGGCGCCCTTGCCGAGCCCGGCGTTGACGATCACCCGGTCGATCGTCCCGAAGTCGGTCCGGAAGGCCCGGAACACCTCGAAGACGGCGTCGTTGTCCTCGACGTCGAGCGCTCGCACCTCGACCCGCACCTCGGGGTGTGCCGCCACGATCTCGGCCTTGAGCTGCTCGAGCCGGTCGGTACGACGCGCCGCGAGCGCGAGGTCGTGGCCGCGGGCCGCGAACTGCCGCGCCATCTCCGCGCCGAGCCCGGAGCTCGCGCCGGTGATCAGGATCGTCTTGCGCATGGCAGTCCTAACGGTAGGTGACGAGGCCGGGGTCGACCTCGAGGTGGCTGTGCTCGTTGAAGGAGACCAGGGTCGCGCCGCGCTGCCCGACCACGAGCTTGGTGACCGAGGCGTTCACGACCACCGGCGCGATCCGGCGGTGCAGGTCGGCGCCGCCGCCGAGCAGCTCGGCGGTGATGCGGGCGATCGGACCTCCGGACGTGACCACGACCGCGGTGCCGCCGGCGACGAGCGACGCGGTCAGCCCGTCGAGCGCGCCGAGTACGCGGTCCCCGAACGCCGAGAACGACTCGGTGTACTCGTGGTCGTGCCGCCCGGCGGTCCACCGGTCGGTGGCGGCCTCGAACCACACCTGGAACTCCCGCTTCGAGGGCGTGTCACCCGCGAACGTGTGCGGCTGGCGCGCCAGCACCTCCTCGTGGTTCATCTCGTCCCACGCGTCGTCCTCGGAGCGGGCCGGCCAGCCGGCCGCCTCGGCCATCAGCCGGGCCGTCTCGCGCTGCCGCTGCATGCCCCCGTGCAGGACCACCTCGGGAGCGACTCCCCGCGAGGCGAGTGCCGTCCCGAGCACCGACGCCTGCCGCCCGCCGAGGTCGGAGAGGACGTCGTAGTCGTCCGCACCCCACGACGCCTGGCCGTGGCGGACGAGCAGCACCTGGCTCATGCGCCGCCCCCGGACCGCTCCGTGGCGGCGATCAGCGCGGCGCACCGGTGGTCGAGGTACTGCACGACCGGGAGGAAGCCGGCGTACGCCTCGTTGGTGGTCTGCCCGTGGTGGAACCGGTAGTAGATCTGCTGGGCGATGACGGCGAGCCGGAACAGCCCGAACACCTCGTAGAACATCCACTGCTCGCGGGTCACCGACCGGCCGGTCCGCGCGGCGTAGTGCTCGACCATCTCCCAGCGGGTCAGCATCCCCGGCAGGTCGGAGGGCTGGCGCCGGAACCGTCGGAAGTGCTCGTCGTCGTCGGCCTGGATCCAGTAGGCCATCGCGCCGCCCAGGTCCATGAACGGGTCCCCGAGCGTGGCCATCTCCCAGTCGAGCACCCCGCGCACGGTCAGCGGGTCGTCGGGGTCGAGCACCACGTTGTCGAGCCGGAAGTCGTTGTGGATCACGCACGTCGCCACGTCGTCGGGCCGGTTCGCGTCCAGCCAGCTCATCGTCGCCTCGAAGTCGCCGACGTTGTCGGTGCGCGCCTTGCGGAAACGGTCGGACCAGCCGGCGACCTGGCGGCCGACGTAGCCGTGGCCCTTGCCGAGGTCGCCGAGCCCCGCGGCCTCGGGGTCGACGGCGTGCAGCTCCACGAGCACGTCGAGGAAGTTCGTGCAGAGCGTGCGCGCCTGGTCGGGCGAGAGGCTCATCCCCGCCGGCAGGTCGGCGCGCAGGATCGTGCCCTCGAGCCGCTCCATCACGTAGAACTCCGAGCCGATGACGTCGAGGTCCTCGCAGAACGCGACCATCGGCGCGACGTACGGGAACACCGGCGCGAGCCGCGACTGGATGGTGAACTCGCGGCCCATGTCGTGGGCGCTCTTGGCCTTCGAGCCGCGCGGCGGCCGGCGCAGGATCAGCGTGCGCGAGGGCCAGCCGAGCTGAAAGGTGAGGTTCGAGGCGCCGCCGGCGAACTGGCGCACCTCCGGCGTGCCGTCGAGACCGGCCGGGTCGGCGGCGTGCTCGCGCAGCCATCCGGCGACGGCGTCGGCGTCGAACGCGTCCTCGGCACGGACCTCGCCGGCGGGGTTGGTGTCCACGAAGTCAGCCATCGGCCCGCTCCTTCATCCGCGCCGCGGTCCGGCGCATCTCGGCGTCGTAGGCGTCGCGGTGGTGCAGCTTGAGGTCGTACGCCGCGCG
>JBQCEF010000455.1:0-9802 GCA_051960495.1 Nocardioides sp.
TCTCCATCGGGCCGAGGAAGAACTGGCCGGCCCCGACGACCCGGGTCCCCGACTGCGAGGCGAGCTCCACCGAGCCACCCAGCAGCGCCAGCACCGCGGTCATCTCGGCCGCCGGGTCGCCGTGCACGAGGCTGCCGACCGTCGTGCCCCGGGTGCGGATGGTGGGGTGGGCGACGTGCCGCAGCGCCTGCCGCAGCAGCGGCACGGCGCCGAAAGCGGGCTCGTCGCGCTCGACCCGGGCGTGCCGGGCCAGCGCCCCGACGCGGACTCCGTCAGGTCCGACGTCGACCCCGTCCAGCCCGGCGATGTGGTTGATGTCGACGAGGTGACCCGGCGCCGCGAGCCGCATCGACATCAGCGGGACGAGGCTCTGGCCACCCGCGAGGACCTTGGCCCCGCCGGGCTCCCCGGCGAGGCCGGCAAGCAGCTGCACGGCCTCGTCGGTGGAGCGCGGACGGTGGTAGGTGAACGGGGGTGGCTTCACGAGCTTCCTAGGTCGGTGGTCCGGGGCGGTCTAGTGGGCGCGGTGGTGGCCGCCGTCAGGTTCCTCGACGCCTTCGTCCTGGACACCGGGACGCTCCACCGTGATCAGGCTGACATCCTCCTTGAGGTTGCCCGGAGCCACCGCTCGAGCGAGGTGGTAGGCGACCAGGCACACGATGGTGCCGAGCGCGATCCCCGCCAGCGAGAAGTCGTCGGTGACCTTCAGCGTGGTGTCACCGATCGCGATGATGATCCCGGCGGCGACGGGGACCAGGTTGACCGGGTTGGCGAAGTCGACGCGGTTCTCCTTCCAGATCTTGGCGCCGAGCAGGCCGATCATGCCGTAGAGCACGACCGTGATCCCGCCGAGGACGCCGCCCGGGGTGGCGGAGACCAGCGCCCCGAACTTCGGGCTGAGGCCGAACACGATCGCCACCCCGGCGGCGATGAAGTAGGCCGCCGTCGAGTAGACCCGGGTGGCGGCCATGACGCCGATGTTCTCGGCGTACGTCGTCGTCGGCGAGCCGCCCACCGAGGAGGTGATGACGGTCGCGATGCCGTCGCCGGCGATCGCGCGGCCCATGACCGGGTCGAGGTCGCGGTTGGTCATCTCGGCGACTGCTTTCACGTGACCGGTGTTCTCGGCGATCAGCGCGATGACGGCAGGGAGCATCAGCAGGATGAACGCGATGCTGAACGTGGGCGCGTGCCAGCCCACCACTCCGTTGGCGAAGTCGCTCTGCGGCGGGAGCCCGAACCAGTCCGCGGACTTCACCCCGGCCCAGTTCACCCGGTCGTGGGAGAACGCGGTCGCGACGCAGTAGGCGCCCTCGGGCGAGCAGGGCTTGCCGTTCGCGTCGAGAAGGTTCTGGCCCGGGAGCACCGAGGTGACCTGGCCGAACTGGTCGAAGACCCACGACAGCGCGTAGCCGAAGATCAGACCGAGGAAGATCGCGATCCGGCCGACGAAGCCGCGCAGACCCACCGCCGCGAGGATCACGAAGAACATCGTCAGCAGCGCCACCCACTGGTCCTGCGGCCAGTAGATGTTGGCCACCACGGGCGCGAGGTTGAACCCGATGAGCATCACGACGGCACCCGTGACCACCGGGGGAAGGACGCGGTGCAGGACACCGGGACCCATGACGTGGATCAAGATGCCGACCGCGGCGAGGACGACACCGGCGACGAGCACGGCACCGGTGACGTCGGCAGGATCACCGCCCTGTCCGTAGATGGCGAACGCTCCACCCACGAACGAGGCCGAGGTGCCGAGGTAGCTCGGCACCTTGCCCTGCACGATCAGCAGGAACGCGATGGTCGCGATGCCGCTCATCATGATCGCGAGCTGAGGATTCAGCCCCATGATCAGCGGGAAGACGAACGTCGCGCCGAACATCGCGACGACGTGCTGTGCTCCCAGACCGGCGGTCCTCCCCCAGGACAGACGCTCGTCAGGGGCGACGGCTTGTCCCGGCGGCGGGGTCTTCCCGTCGTAGACGACTTTCCATCCAATAGCCATTGCGTGGCCTCCCTGGCCAAAGGCACCGCGCGGAGCGGGTGCGCCCTGTTGACCCCCGAGGGTGACGCATGTCACGGGTCAGGCTCACTGTGCACGACGGCGCCGGTCGCCACCACCGACGCTCCCGGCAAAGTTCTGCCGAAACAACCGACGCGGGCTGGCAACTGCTGCCAATCCTCCGGCTGGGGCTCGCGGGCCCGTCAGAGCTCGCGCATCGCGACCACGCGCAGTGCCAGGGCCAGGTCGAGCCGCAGCGCCGGGTCGGTGGCGAACGGCCCCACGACCCGCTCGATCTTGCCGATCCGGTAGCGCAGCGTGTTGTAGTGGAAGTGCAGGGCTCGTGCCGCCTCGGCGACGTTGAGGTTGGTGTCGAGCAGCACCTGCAGCGTCGTACGCAGCGTTGCCGCTTCGTCCGTCGTCCCGCGGCTCGGCGCGAGGTCCTTGAGGGTCTCCTCGACGAAGCGGTCGAGCTCGGCCTCGTCGTCGATCAGGCTGAGCAGCCGGAACACGCCCAGGTCGTCGAAGTGGGCCACGGCGCTCGGCCCGTGCAGCCGGCGGCCGGCCAGCAGCGCCTTGCGGGCCTGCTCGTAGGCCGCGGGCAGCTCGTCGGCGGACCCTGCCACCCGGCTGACCCCGGCGGCGAAGGTACGGCGTCCACCACCGCCGTCGCCGCGCACGCCGCGGACCGTCCGTTCCACGACCGCCCGTTCCGCGCCGGGCTCGGCCACCGGCAGCAGCGCGACCACCTCGGCCGCGAACCCGACCACCGGCGCCGCGGGGTCCTCGCCGGCGACCACGGTGGCCCAGGCGGCGGAGAACCGCTCGAGCTCCAGCGGCCCCTGGTAGCCGCGCGACATCGGCGGCGAGTGCTCGGTGTCGAGCGCCGCCACGACCACCACGGTCGGGCGGTCGAGGTCCCAGCCGAGGGTGCGCGCGTGGCCGACCACGTCGTCGCCCTCCCCCGCCCGGCCCGCGAGGACGTCGCGCAGGAAGTCGCCGCGGTACTTGCTCTCGACCGCGGTCACCGCAAGCTGCTTGGTCAGGCAGATCGCCACCACGTCGGCGGCGCGCTCCAGGACCGCGAGGTCCTCGACGTCCAGGACGCGCTCGGGATGGAACAGCACCAGCCGGCCGTGGTCGACCCGGCCACCCGCCACCGGCACCACCGCGTGCGACCCGGGCAGGCCCGGCGTGGTGTGCAGGCCGGGGACCGACACCTCGGCGAGGAACCGGCCGCTGGCGTGGAACGCCCCCGAGGTCCGCACCCTCTCCACGAGCGCGGGCGGACCGACGAAGCTCAGCACCCGGCCGTCGGCGGTCGAGACCAGCACGCAGCCGTCGAAGTGGTCCCTGATGCGCGAGGCCACCTCGGTGAGGTCGCCCCCGGCCAGCACCGCGTTGACCAGGTCGCGCTGGATGCCGTCGCGACGCTCGAGCAACGTGAGCATCTGGCCGACGTCGCCGGCTGTCAGATCCCGCCCGTCGGGCCGGAGATCGTTGGCAAGATTCCCCATGCGTCCGACGCTACTGCAGCCGTAGGCTCGGGCGGGTGACCTCGACCCGTCCGGTCGACGTGTTCGCCGGGGAGTTCGCCGGCGCGGCGTCGACGCTGCTCGCCGACCTGCTGATCGAGCCCGGCCTGCGGCTAAGCGAGCTGGCCCGCACGCCGTCGTCGGTGCACTACGACACCGGGCACGCGGACGTTCCGGTGCTCTGCGTGGCGACGCGCGACGCGGTGCGGCTGCCGCACACGTTCGTCACCGGCTCGCTGCCGACCGCCCCGGAGCTGGTCGACGCGAGCTGGCGGGTGGCGCGCTGGTGGCACCCGGCGCGCCCGGTCGGACTCGTCCCCCCGTCGGCGCAACGGCTCGCCGAGCTCGGCGGCACGACGTACGACGCCCTCGAGCCGGACGCTCTCGTCGGGCGAGGCGCCGGGCTGACCCCCGAGGGCGACGACGTCCTGGCGGCGGCCCTGGTCACCGCGCACGCGACCGCCGACCCCCGGCTGGAGGCCTGGCGCGAGGCCACCCGCGCGGCACTCGAGCACCGCCGGACCACGGCGGTGTCACGCGGGATCCTGCACCACGCCCTCGACGGCTACGCCACGCCCGAGCTCGCCGAGCTGCTCGTCGTGCTCTGTCGCGGCGGCGAGCTCTCCGGTCCGGTCGCCCGGCTCCGTGCCCTCGGCCACACCTCCGGGGCCGCATTGGTCGACGGCGTCGCCTACACCCTGGGCAGCCGTCCCGGCGTCCCCCACCACGAAGGAGCGGCATGACCCGCAGCGTCGAGACCCGCAAGGGCGCCTACGTCGACTCGGTGACGCTGATGCAGGTCAGCAAGCGGGTCGCCGCGCTCGACGGCGTGTCGGCGGCGCTGGTCGCAATGGCCACCGACCTCAACCTCGAGCTCGCCGCCCAGATGGGCTTCGACGTCCCCGCCGGGGTGTCCCCCAACGAGATGCTCGTCGCGCTCGACGCCGGGTCCGCGGCGGCCCTGTCCCTCGCGCGCGCCGAGGTCGACGCGGCGCTGTCGGCGTCGGCACGGCCGGCCACCGCCGGGTTCGGCTCGACTCCCCCACCGCGGACCGTCTCTGCGGCCGCGCGTGACCTCGACCTGTCGTCGGCGATGGCGCTGGTCTCGACCCCCGGGCAGTACGCGTTCGTCGACGCGGTCGACGCGGTCGACGCCGGGCTCATGACCATGGTGTTCAGCGACAACGTGCCGCTGGAGCAGGAGGTGGCGCTGAAGCGGCGGGCCGCACGCACCGGGGTCCTGGTGATGGGTCCGGACTGCGGGACGGCCGTCGTCGGCGGCGTCGGGCTCGGGTTCGCCAACGTGGTGCGGCCGGGGCCGGTCGGCATCGTCGCGGCCTCCGGCACCGGTGCCCAGCACCTCATGTCGCTGCTCGACGGCGCCGGGGTCGGCGTCTCGCACTGCCTCGGCGTCGGCGGTCGCGACCTGTCCGAGGCCGTCGGCGGGATGTCGACGCTGCAGGCGCTGGACCTGCTCGACGCCGATCCCACCACCGAGCTGATCGTGGTGGTGTCCAAGCCACCGGCGGAGGCCGTCGCCGCCAAGGTCCGCGAGCATGCCGCGACCCTGGCGACACCGGTCCACTTCGGGCTGCTCGGCGCGGGCCAGCCCGACCTGACCGAGACCGCCCACTCGGTCGTCGAGGCGGTCGGCAGCACCTGGGCCGCTCCGGAGAGCTGGCCGGGAGCGGTGCCGACCGCACGACCGGGTGGCCACCTGCGCGGGCTGTTCTCCGGCGGGACGCTGTGCGACGAGGCGATGCTGATCGCCGCCGGAGCGCTCGGCCCGATCGCCTCCAACATCCCGCTCGACCCCGCCGACCGCCTCGGGCCCGACCTCACCGCCCGGGGCCACACCATGATCGACTTCGGCGACGACGAGCTCACCCGTGGGCGGCCGCACCCGATGATCGACGGCACGCTGCGGATCGAGCGGCTGCTCGCCGAGGTCGACGACCCGGATGCGGGCGTGCTGCTGCTCGACGTCGTCCTCGGGCTCGGCGCCGACCCCGACCCGGCGGCCTCGCTCGTCGACCCCGTACGTCGTGCCGTGGCGGCCGGGCTGCCGGTCGTCGTGGCCGTCATCGGGACCCGCGACGACCCGCAGGACACCCGGGCCCAGTGCGCCGCCCTCACCGCGGCCGGCGCGGCCGTGCACCTCTCCAACGCCGCGGCGACCCGCGCCGCGATCGACCTGCTCGGAGGACAGAGATGATCCCGCCCACCGACGTCGTGGCCGCGGGCGCGAGCCTGTTCGCCGACACGGTCGAGCAGCAGGCCGTCGCGACCCACCGCGTCGACTGGACCCCGCCCGTCGGCGACCCGGCCGCCCTCGCCGCGGTGATGGGCGACCCCCGCCGCCGCACGGCCAACGAGGAGGCGCTCGCGGCCATGCTCGCGGCGGAGGCCACGCTGGTCGACGTACGCCCGGCCGCGGAGGCGCTCGGTCTCGAGCGCGGCCAGTTCCTGCACGCCGGCCCGCCGGTCGACTGGGAGCGCGCGTCCGGGCCGCTGCGTGGTGCGTTGATCGGGGCGATGCTGCTCGAGGGCCTGGCGGACGACCCGGCGGAGGCCGAGCGCGCGCTGGCGTCCGGCAGCGGGGTCTCCTGGGAGCCGTGCCACCACCGCGGCGCGGTCGGGCCGATGGCGGGGGTCGTGTCCCCGTCGATGTGGGTCTTCGAGCTGCGCGACGAGGCGCACGGCACGACGTCGTGGTGCACTCTCAACGAGGGGCTCGGCAAGGTGCTGCGCTACGGCGCCTACGGACCCGAGGTCATCGAGCGGCTGCGCTGGATGGGTGACGTGCTCGGCCCGCTCATGGCGACGGCGGTGCGCTCCGGCGGGCCCGTCGACGTCCGCGCGATCATCGCGCAGATGGTGCAGATGGGCGACGAGGGGCACAACCGCAACCGCGCCGGCACTCTAATGTTCCTGCGCGAGGTGCTGCCCTCGATGATCGACTCCGGGCGGCCCGGCGCTGAGGTCGCCGAGGCGGTCCGGTTCGTCTCCGGCAACGACCACTTCTTCCTCAACCTCGTCATGCCGGCCTGCAAGCTGCAGACCCGGGCCGCGGCCGGCGTACCGGGCTCGACCGTCGTCACGGTGATGGCCCGCAACGGGACCGACTTCGGCATCCAGACCTCCGGGACCGGCGACCGCTGGTTCACCGCGCCGGCGCTGACGCCCGACGGGCTGTACCTCGGCGCCTACGGTCCAGACGACGCCAACCCCGACATCGGCGACTCGGCGATCACCGAGACCGCCGGCATCGGCGGGATGTCGATGGCGACCGCTCCCGCCATCGTGCGGTTCGTCGGCGGCTCGGTGCCCGATGCGCTGGCGACGACCCAGCGGATGTACGGCATCACCGTCGGGGAGAACCCGGCCTTCGCGATCCCGATCCTGGAGTTCCGCGGCGCCCCGACCGGCATCGACGTCACCGCGGTCGTCCGGACCGGCGTGCTGCCCCAGATCAACACCGGGATGGCCGGCCGCGTCGCCGGAACCGGCCAGGTGGGCGCCGGGCTGGTCACGCCGCCGATGGAGTGCTTCACCCAGGCGCTGAGCGCGCTGGCCGACGCGGCACCCCCGCTCGCCTGATCCCGCCGACCCGGGTCGCGGCTCAGTCCCCGCGGCTCAGTCGTCGCGGTCGGTGCGCGACCGGTCCTCGACCAGCGCGCGCAGCTGGCGCACGTGCGTGCGTGCCCGCGGACCGTCGGAACCCTGGATGCCGACGGCGCTGACGGTCGTGCCGTCGCTGAGGTCGACCTCGGCCCACGGGGCGCCCGGACGCAGCGTGATCGCGAGCACCTCGCTCCACTCGTAGTCGTGCACGCGGTAGCCGTTCACCACCCGCATCCCCGACTCGCGGGCCTCGACCCGGCTGCGCGCGAGCCCCCAGCCGAGCGCGCCGAAGCCGAGACCGAGCGCGATGACCGTGCTGATCTGGAACACCGTGAACTTCGCCCGCACCTCCGGCGGGAACGCGATCCAGATCGTCACCGCGACGGCCAGCAGCAGCCCACCGAACACGAACACGGCGATCCGCACGCCGAAGGGCCGGAACGTGTGGGGCAGCCCGACCAGCGGGGCGCCCGCAGGCTCAGAGCCGGCAGGCATGGATGTCGGTGGAGAGGATGCCCCGCGCACCCAGCTCGTAGAGCTCGTCCATCACGCGCTGGGCGGTGTCGCGGCGGACCATCGACCGCACCGCGACCCACCCTTCCCGATGAAGCGGGGACACGGTCGGGCTCTCGATGCCCGGTGTGAGCGCGACGGCCTCCTCGACGCGCTCCACGCGGATGTCGTAGTCCATCATCACGTAGGACCGGGCCACCAGGACGCCCTCGAGCCGGCGCTGGAAGACCTCGAACCCGGCGGGGAGGTCCGCACCGGCACGCGTGATCAGCACCGCCTCGGACTCCAGGATCGGCTCGCCGACGATCTCCAGGCCGGCCTGGCGCAGGGTGCTGCCGGTCTCCACGACGTCGGCGATCACGTCGGCGACGCCGAGCTGCACCGAGGTCTCGACCGCCCCGTCGAGCCGGGTCACCACCGCGTCGATCCCACGCTCCTCGAGGTAGCGGCGCACCACCCCGTCGTACGACGTGGCGATCCGCTTGCCGGCGAGGTCAGCGGCCGTGGCGACCGTGCCGGGCCGGGCCGCGAACCGGAACCGCGAGCGACCGAACCCGAGCGGCAGCACCTCCTCGGCCTTCGCGCCGGAGTCGAGCAGCAGGTCGCGTCCGGTGATGCCGATGTCGAGGGTGCCCTCGCCGACGTAGAGCGCGATGTCGCGCGGGCGCAGGTAGAAGAACTCCACGCCGGAGTCGGCGTCGGTCAGGGTGAGCTGCTTGGGATCGGTGCGCTGCTTGTAGCCGGCCTCGCGCAGGATGTCGGAGGCGGACTGCGACAGCGAGCCCTTGTTGGGGATCGCGATCCGCAGCAGGTCGCCGTTGCTGGGAGTGGTCATCAGGGGGTGGCTCCTGGGGAAAGTCAGAGGTGGGCGTAGACGTCGTCGAGGGTGATGCCGCTGGCGATCATCAGCACCTGGGCGTGGTACAGCAGCTGGCTGAGCTCCTCGGCCGTGCGCTCGCGGCCCTCGTGCTCGGCGGCCATCCACGACTCGGCGGCCTCCTCGACCAGCTTCTTGCCGATCGTATGGACGCCGGCGTCGAGGGCGGCCACGGTGCCGCTGCCCTCGGGTCGCGCCTGGGCTTTCTCGCTGAGCTCGGTCCAGAGCTCCTCGAACGTCTTCATCTCTGCCTTCTGTCCGGTGTACGGGCGCACACAGCGTACGGCGTGCCGGGTGCTCGCCCCGGCCCGGTCTCAGAGCCCGAGGGCCCGCGGGGCGGCCGGCGCGCCGTCCCGGAGCAGGTCGGCGAACAGCGCCGGCAGGTCGCGGGGGCCGAACACCTCGGGCCCGGCGTGGGCGGCCAGCTCGGTGCTCGTCCACCAGCGGAAGCCGGTGATGGACTCCGCCGCCGGCGCCTCGTCGTCGAACGACCCGCGCGGCTCGAGGACGAGCCCGCGCCGGGTCACGACGCGTCGGGCTCGTAGCCGCGGCGGATCCGGCGCAGCGTCAGGGCGGTGGTCAGCGCCGCGGACGTGGCTTCGTACCCCTTGTCCTCGCTGGACCCCTCGAGGCCGGCCCGGTCGAGGGCCTGCTCCTCGGTGTCGCAGGTGAGCAGCCCGAAGCCGACGGCGGCACCGGTGCTGACCGCGATCTGCGAGAGCCCGGTGGTGGCGGCGGAGCAGACGTACTCGAAGTGCGGGGTGCCGCCGCGGATCACCACACCGAGCGCCACGATGGCCTCGTAGCCGGACTCGGCCAGCGCGCCGGCCGCCACCGGCAGCTCGAACGAGCCGGGCACGCGGACGATGCTGGGGGCCTCGACCCGGTAGTCGGCGAGGGCCCGCTTCGCGCCGGCGAGCAGCCCGCCCATGACCTGCTCGTGCCAGCGGGCGGCGACCACCGCGACCCGCAGGTCGTGGCAGTCCACGGGCCTGTCGTCGGGTGCCCCGGCTCCGCTCATCGTGCGCTCCCTTCGCTCGTGGTGCCCACCGCGGACAGGTCGGGCTCCGCGTCGACGGCCAGACCGGGCAGGTGGTGGCCCATCCGATCCCGCTTGGTCAGCAGGTACTGGAGGTTGTGGTCGTTGGGCCGGGTGGTCAGCGGCACCCGCTCGGCGACCCGCACGCCGTAGTCCTCGAGGTTGGTGACCTTGCCCGGGTTGTTGGTGAGCAGCCGGACCGTCGTGACGCC
>JBQCEF010000456.1:0-4248 GCA_051960495.1 Nocardioides sp.
CGCTCGACGAGATCCGCGAGGCGCTGGAGCTGCCCGAGGCGCCGCTGCGGATCGAGTGCTACGACATCTCCCACCTGCAGGGCACCGAGATCGTCGCCAGCATGGTGGTCTTCGAGGACGGGCTGGCCCGCAAGAGCGAATACCGCCGGTTCATCATCAAGGGCCAGGACGGCTCCGACGACGTGCGCGCCATGCACGAGGTGATCACCCGGCGCTTCAGGCGGCTGCTGGACGAACGCGTCGAGACCGGCGAGGTGGCCGACGGCCCCGACGAGAGCGACCGTCCGCTGCTCGTCGACCCCGACACCGGCCGACCGCGGAAGTTCGCCTACGCGCCCGGGCTCGTGGTCGTCGACGGTGGACCGCCCCAGGTCGCCGCGGCCCAGCGGGCCCTGGACGAGCTGGGCATCGACGACGTGCCGGTGTGTGGCCTCGCCAAGCGGCTCGAGGAGGTGTGGCTGCCCGGCCAGGAGGACCCCGTCGTGCTGCCGCGCACCAGCGAGGGGCTCTACCTGCTGCAGCGGGTCCGCGACGAGGCGCACCGCTTCGCGATCACCCACCACCGGTCCCGACGCTCCAAGAGCATGGTCGAGAGCCTGCTGGACGACGTGCCCGGTCTCGGCGAGGTGCGGCGCAAGAGCCTGCTGCGCCAGTTCGGGTCACTCAAGAAGCTGCGGGCTGCCACAGTGGAGGAGATCGCCGCCGTGCCCGGGATCGGGCCGCGGACCGCGGAGGCGATCGTCGGGGCGCTGTCGGAGCAGTCCGGCGCACGCCCGGCCGTCACGGTCAACACCGCCACCGGCGAGATCATCTCGTCGGGGCCCGATGCGAGCGAGGAGAGCTGATGGCGGACGCGCCGGCCGACGAGCGCGGCGAGCTCGTGGTCGTCACCGGGATGAGCGGCGCCGGCCGGAGCACCGCGGCGAAGGAGCTGGAGGACCTCGGCTACTTCGTGGTCGACAACCTGCCGCCCCAGCTGGTGCCCGACGTCGTCCGGCTCGTCGACGAGTCGCAGGGCGTGATGCAGCCCGTGGCGGTCGTGGTCGACGTGCGTTCCGGCTCGTTCTTCGCGGGGCTGCAGGAGGTGCTGGCCCGGCGGGCCACCGGCCGGCGTACGACGCTGATCTTCCTCGAGGCCAACGAGGACGTGCTGGTGCGCCGGCAGGAGGCGGCGCGCCGGCCGCACCCCCTGCAGGGGAGTGGCCGGCTGCTCGACGGGCTCCGCCGCGAGCGGGTCGTCCTCGGTGACCTGCGGGCCGACGCAGACCTCGTGATCGACACCTCCAACCTCAACGTGCACCAGCTCACCGACAAGATCGCCGAGGCCTTCGGCACCGAGCAGACCACCGCGATGCGCGCCACCGTGATCAGCTTCGGGTTCAAGTACGGCATCCCGGTCGACGCCGACCTGGTCGCCGACATGCGCTTCCTGCCCAACCCGCACTGGGTGCCCGAGCTGCGCCCGCTCACCGGCAAGGACGAGGCGGTGGCGAGCTACGTGAAGGGTCGGCCCGGCGCGGAGGAGTTCCTGGCCGAGTACGTCGAGCTGATCAACACGTTGGTGGCCGGCTACCTGCGTGAGGGCAAGCGGTTCATGACCGTCGCGATCGGCTGCACCGGCGGCAAGCACCGCAGCGTCGCGATGACCGAGGAGATCGCGCACCGGCTCACGGCGCTCGGCGTCGAGGCTCGTGCCGTCCACCGGGACCTCGGGCGTGAGTGAGGCGGTGCGGTCGCTGCTCACCGGCGGCCGGACCGGCCCGAGCGTGGTGGCGCTGGGCGGTGGCCACGGGCTCGCGGCGTCGCTCTCGGCCCTGAGGCGGGTGGTGGACGACCTGACCGCCGTGGTCACGGTCGCGGACAACGGCGGGTCGTCGGGCCGGCTGCGGCGGGAGTTCGGGGCGCTGCCGCCGGGAGACCTGAGGATGGCCCTCGCCGCGCTGTGCGGCTACGACGACTGGGGGCAGACCTGGGCCCGGGTGCTGCAGCACCGCTTCGCCAGCGGCGGTGAGATGAACGATCACGCCGTCGGCAACCTGCTGATCGTGGCGCTGTGGGAGCTGCTGGGCGGGCACGTCGAGGGCCTGGACTGGGTGGGCCGGCTCCTCGGTGCTCACGGGCGGGTGCTGCCGATGTCGGTGAGCCCGATCGACATCACCGCCGAGGTGCTCGGTGCCGACCCGGGGGCCCCGCGCGAGGTCTCGACCGTCCGGGGCCAGGTGGAGGTCGCATCGACGACCGGGCAGGTGGTCTCGGTCCACCTGGTCCCCGACGACCCGCCCGCCTGCCCCGAGGCGCTGGAGGCGATCCGCGCCGCGGACTGGGTGGTGCTGGGGCCGGGGTCGTGGTTCACCAGTGTCATCCCGCACCTGCTCGTGCCGGGGCTGCGCCAGGCGTTGGTGACCTCGCCGGCGCGGAAGGTGGTCACGCTCAACCTGGAGCCGCAGGCGGGGGAGACCGACGGGTTCTCCCCGGAGACGCACCTCGAGGTGCTCGCCGCCCACGCGCCCGACCTCAAGCTCGACGT
This sequence comes from Nocardioides sp., assembly GCA_051960495.1. Lineage (GTDB taxonomy): Bacteria > Actinomycetota > Actinomycetes > Propionibacteriales > Nocardioidaceae > Nocardioides_B. The sequence continues at coordinate 2,528 of JBQCEF010000456.1, forward strand.
GGTCCTCGTCGACCGGGGCGCGGTCGTCGACGAGGTGCAGCTCGAGCACACCGCGGCCGCGCTCGGCGCCCGGCTCGTGGTGGCCGACGTCGCCGCCGACGACGGCTCGCCGCGCCACGAGCCCACGAAATTGGCCGATGCCTATGCGGCTTTCATGGTCCCGGCATAAGGTGGCCGCGTCCTCGATGGGCTGTGGCTGACATCGGTTCGGGGAAACTCTTCAGACGTGGCAGGATCGGACGCATGGCGATGACGGCGCAGGTCAAGGCAGAACTAGCCAGCACCCAGGTCACGAAGGCCTGCTGTCGCAAGTCCGAGGTCTCCTCGATGCTCCGCTTCGCCGGCGGGCTGCACATCGTCAGCGGACGGATCGTGGTGGAGGCCGAGCTCGACACCGGGGCCGCCGCCCGCCGCCTGCGCAAGGACATCGCCGAGGTCTACGGCCACGGCTCCGACGTCGTGATGGTCTCCGGCAACGGGATCCGCAAGGGCAGCCGTTACGTCGTGCGCGTGGTCCGCGACGGCGAGGCGCTGGCCCGGCAGACCGGCCTGCTCGACGGACGGGGCCGTCCGGTGCGCGGGCTCCCGCCCCAGGTCGTGTCCGGGGCCGGCTGCGACGCCGTGGCTGCCTGGCGCGGCGCGTTCCTGGCGCACGGGTCGCTCACCGAGCCCGGCCGCTCATCGGCGCTCGAGGTCACCTGTCCCGGGCCCGAGGCCGCCCTGGCCCTCGTCGGCGCGGCGCGCCGGCTCGGGATCTCGGCCAAGGCGCGCGAGGTCCGCGGCGTCGACCGGGTGGTGATCCGCGACGGCGACGCGATCGGCGCGCTGCTCACGCGCCTCGGTGCCCACGAGTCCCTGATGGCCTGGGAGGAGCGGCGCATGCGCCGCGAGGTGCGAGCCACCGCCAACCGGCTCGCCAACTTCGACGACGCCAACCTTCGCCGGTCCGCCCGGGCAGCCGTCGCCGCCGGCGCTCGGGTGGAGCGGGCGCTGGAGATCCTCGGCGACGAGGTCCCAGACCACCTCAAGATGGCGGGGGACCTGCGGCTCGAGCACAAGCAGGCCTCGCTGGAGGAGCTCGGCCAGCTGCACGAGCCGGTGCTCACCAAGGACGCCATCGCCGGACGCATCCGGCGGTTGCTGGCGATGGCCGACAAGCGGGCGCAGGAGCTCGGGGTCCCGGACACCGAGTCGATCCTGACCCCGGAGATGCTCGCCGAGTCCCAGTAGGAGCCCGCGGCTCGCCCGCCGCCCCTGCCCTGCCCGACCCGGGGGGCCGAAGGTCTCGCCTCTGCAGGACCTTCGTAGTTACCTGCACGTACCGCGGACGGATCGTTCTGGGCCTTGATCGGTGGGCGGTAGGGTCGGAGACGCGGCCATCCCGTCCGGACGGCCCGCTGACTGTGACTGCTATCGAGGGAGATTGTTTCCTGTGACCGTTCGCGTAGGTATCAACGGCTTCGGCCGCATCGGCCGCAACTTCTACCGGGCCGTCCTGGCCACCGGTGCCGACATCGAGATCGTCGCGGCCAACGACCTCGGTGACATCAAGACGATGGCCCACCTGCTCAAGTACGACTCGATCCTCGGCCGGCTTCCCGAGGACGTGTCCGTCGACGGCGACACCATCAAGGTCGGCGACCGTTCGCTGAAGATCCTGGCCGAGAAGGACCCGGCCCAGCTGCCGTGGAAGGACCTGGACGTCGACGTGGTCGTCGAGT
>JBQCEF010000457.1:0-2889 GCA_051960495.1 Nocardioides sp.
ACTCCCTGCTCCACCGGTGTGCTGCGGGGAAGGTGGCTCATCGCCCCAGGATAGGTTCAGCCGTCCCGCTCGCCGGGCCGGACGAGCCCCGACTCGTAGGCGAGGACGACGGCCTGGGCCCGGTCACGGAGGCCGAGCTTGGTCAGCATTCGGGTGACGTGGGTCTTGACCGTGGCCTCGGACAGGAACAGCCGCTTCGCGATCTCCGCGTTCGAGGCGCCCTGGGCCACCTCGGCGAGGACCTCGCACTCGCGGGGGGTGAGCCGGCGCAGGGCGTCCGGCTGCGACTCGCCGGGCGCGGGACGGCGGACGAACTGCTCCACGAGTCTCCGGGTGATGGCCGGCGCCAGCAGCGCGTCGCCACGGGCGGCGGCCCGCACCGCCTCGATCAGTGCCTCCGGACGCCCGTCCTTCAGCAGGAACCCGCAGGCTCCGGCCTTCATCGCTGCGTAGACGTACTCGTCCATGTCGAAGGTGGTGAGCATGATGATCGCCGTGCGGTGGTCAGCCAGCCGGCGAGCCGCCTCGATCCCGTCCGTCCCGGGCATCCGGACGTCCATCAGCGTCACGTCCGGGTCCTGCTCCCGGACGACCCGGACCCCCTCGCTGCCGTCGGCTGCCTCGCCCGCGACCCTCAGGTCCGGGGTGGTGCGCAGGATGGAGACCAGGCCGGCCCGGACCAGGCCCTGGTCGTCGACCACGACGACGCTGGTCATGCGGGAACCACGGGCGGGTTCGCCGCCGGCTCGGCCGCGTCCAGCACCGGGAGGCTCGCACGCACCTCGAACCCACCGTCGCTGGTGGCGCCTGCCTGCAGCGAGCCGCCAAAGATTGCCACGCGCTCCCGCATGCCGGCCAGGCCGTGTCCTCCGGCCGTCGGAGCCACCGATCGGCAGCCCGGCGCGTTGCGCACTGTCACCGTCAGCTGCCCGGGCGGCTCCTCGACGACGTCGACGGCGACGGGGACGTGGCCCGCGTGCTTCACCACGTTGGTCAGTGCCTCCTGCACGATGCGGTAGGCCGCGAGCTGGAGGCTGGCCGGAAGGTCCCTGGTCTCGCAGATCCGCACGGTGACCGGGACTCCCGCAGCAGCGAAGCGGGGCACCAGCGCGGACAGGGTCCGCAGGTCGGGGAGGGGCTCGAGGTCACCTGTCGCGTCGGTCGCGCGTACGACGCCCAACGCGCGGCGGAGCTCTCCGGCGGCGCGGCGACCGGTGTCCTCCGCCGCGCGGAGCTGCGGTGGCACAGCGACGTCGGCTGCCTCGAGCTCGAGCCGCGCGGCCCCGACCTGCATCGTCATCAGGCTCACCGCGTGCGCCACGACGTCGTGCATCTCGGCCGCCATCCTGCGCCGTTCCGCATCGACGGCCGCCTCCTCCCGGAACGCCTGCTCGGCCGCGAGCCGGTCCAAGGCGTTCCGGAGCGCAGCGCCTTGATCGCTGAGCCGGCGCACGAGCCGACCGGCCGCCGAGGTGGCCCCGAACATGACAAGGGGGAAGACCGGCGTGCCCCACGTCCGCAGCTCCGGCATGTGCAGGGCGAACACCATGCCGATGCCGGTGCATGCGAGCCACGACCAGCGGCCGAGCCAACCGGCCTCCGTGCGCGCGACCGTGTAGTTCACCAGCATCAATGGGAGGACGTTCCCCCAGAACAACAGAGTGTGGCCGACGAGCAACGCGGGTCCGGCCATGGCCGCGCCCATGAGCAGCAGCGCCAGTCGGGGGCGGGCGGAACGCAGGGCCAGTGGCAGCGTGCACAGCAGCTCCAGCGGCGTGTTCAGCCACAGCGGGCCTGCCTGGTAGCCGTCGTCGACCTGGATGCGCAGCTCGGCCTGGGCGAGAACGGTGAAGAACACGGCGAGCAGACCGTCGAGCACGACGGGTGGCATCAACGCGAACAGCCTCCGCATCCAAGCAGGGTAGTTCTGTCCGGACTGTCCGGCATCGTTCCCGGGATGTATTGCTCTACTCCCCCGGGCGTACCACGGCACCCGCCGAGCACTGCGTGACGACGACCCGGTCGATGCCGGCGTCGGACGCCGAGGAGTGCTCGGTCCACACAGGCTGTGTCGACCAATCGTCGACCTCGTCAGGAGTCCCATGAACAGCCACACGCCGGCACCCTCGAAGGCCACGACCTGGGCAGCAGCGGCCGCAGTGGTCGCCGTGCTCGCGCGCGTCGCGAGCATCTTCCTCTGGCCACCGGATTCGGACGCCGGCGATGCCAAGATGCTGGCCACGGCGCAGGCTCACTACCGGGCCTGGACTGCGGCCACGGCCATCGAGACGGTTGCCTGGGTCGCCGCCGGGTGCGCCGTCCTCGTCGCCATCACACTGGTCAAGTCCCGTGGCCGGCTGCTCACGCTGGTCGGGGGCGGCCTGTACGGCGCCTCGCTGATCACCCTGGGCCTCGTGGGCGGCGCGATGAACTCGGTCACCGGCGTGCTCGCCCGGGAGCCGAACCGAGCGCTGATGGTGCAGGTGCAGGGCGATCTCGAGTCACCGGTCCTCAATGCGTGCGTCGCCCTGATCCTGCTCGGAAACCTGATGGCAGTCGTGTTCGCCCTTGGGCTCGTGCGCGCTCGCATCCTCGGCTGGTGGTTCCCCGTCGTCTCGGTGGGCGCGGTTCTCGCCTACGGCTTGACCTCTGCCTCCGGCGACCACCTCGTCGTGCTGGCCAGCTTCGTACCGCTCGGCGTCACGTGGCTCGCACTCGCGTCCAGGCTCACCGACGGCGGAGCCACACCGGACCGGCTGGTCACCGGTGACGCCGGGGTGAGCGCCACGCGGGCCACGAGCGATCACGGCGCCGTCGAGGCTTGAACGAGCGACGGCGCCACCGGCGCGTCCACGGCGGTGAGCCGGGACGGCACGGTGGCGCCGGCGT
>JBQCEF010000458.1:0-5921 GCA_051960495.1 Nocardioides sp.
GGGTTGCCGCCTTACACCGGGGGGGTGGCGTCCAACCGGGGCTTGGCCCCGCCGCGCCCCGGGGTGCCGCGGGTCACCTTGCCGTAAATCGCGGCCAACACGCCGACCACCGGCCCGCCGCGGACCAGGGCGTGCCCGTGCTCGCGGTATGTCGACACGATCGCGTCCTCGGGGTCCAGCGCCGCCGCCACCCCGACCGGGACGGCCTCCTCCCCGATCGCGACGTGCAGGAAGCCGCGGATCTTGGCGGCGCTGTAGAGCTCGACGCACCGCTCCTCGAAGATCCGCACCTCGAGCATCCCGCGCAGCAGCTCGAGCCGGTGGTCCGACTCGAGGATGACCGGCTCCGCCATGGGACCCGGGCTCGCCGTCTTGCTCATCGCACGCTCTCCAACGTCGAGACGTCACCCTCGGGGAGCCCGAGCTCGCGGGCCCGCAGCAGCCGCCGCATCACCTTGCCGCTGCGCGTGTGCGGCAGGTTCTGGTCGAAGACCACCTCGCGCGGCGCGACCGACCCCAGCCGGCGCCGGCCGAACGCCACGATCTCGCGCTGTAGCTCGTCGGTCGGCTCGTAGCCGGGCCGCAGCGTCACGAACGCCTTGACGACCTCCCCCGCGACGGGGTCGGGCTTCCCGATCACGCCGGCCTCCACGACGGCCGGGTGCTCCATCAGCGCGCTCTCGACCTCGAACGGACCGATCAGGTGCCCGGCGGACTTGATCACGTCGTCGGCACGGCCGACGAACCAGAAGTAGCCGTCGGCGTCGCGTCGGGCGAGGTCACCGGTGAGGTACCAGCCGTCGACGAAGCAGTTGCGGTAGCGCTCCTCGTCGTCGAGGTAGCCACGGAACATGGAGGGCCAGCCGGCCCGCAGCGCCAGCTCGCCGCCGGCCTCCGGGTCGGTGACCTCCCGCACGTGCCCGTCGACGACGGCGGCGCGGCCGTCCTCCCCGCGCTCCAGCACGGTGGCCGTGACGCCGGGCACCGGGCGACCCATCGATCCCGGTCGCACCTCGTCGGTCGGCCGGTTGCAGATCATGATCGCGCCGGTCTCGGTCTGCCACCAGTTGTCGAGCACCGGCTTGCCGAACGCCTCCTGGCCCCAGACGACCGCCTCGGGGTTCAGCGGCTCCCCCACGCTGGCGACGTGCCGTAGCGCCGACAGGTCGTAGTGCTCGACCAGCACCGCCCCCGACCGCATGAGCATCCGCATCGCGGTGGGAGCGGTGTACCAGACCGTCACGCGCTGGTCCTGGAGGATGCCGTACCACCGGCGGGCGTTGAAGTCGCCCGCGTCGCAGACCAGGGTCACCGCGTGGGTGAGCGGCGCGATGATGCCGTACGACGTGCCCGTCACCCAGCCGGGGTCGGCGGTGCACCAGAACACGTCCCCGCGCTGCAGGCCGAGGGCGTACGCCGCGGTCGCGTGGTGGGCGACGACGGCCCCGTGGACGTGGATCGCTCCCTTCGGCCGGCCCGTCGTACCGCTGGTGAAGTGCAGCAGGGCCGGGGTCTCCGGCTCCGTCGCCGGGATCCAGTAGTGGGGGGACGCGTCGCCGACCAGGGCGTGCCAGGACAGCGTGCCCGGCTCGTCGTCGGCGTCCACGAGCAGGACGTGCTCGAGGTCGGGGAGCCGGTCGCGGATCCCGACGATCCGGCGGCGGTAGAGCTCCCGGGTCGTCACCAGGACGCGCCCGCGACCGAGGTGGAGGCGCTCGCGCACCGGTTCGGGGCCGAACGCGGCGAAGAGGGGGCTGAACACGCTGGTGTGCTTGAGCGTCCCGAGCGCGCTGACGTAGATCTCCAGCCGGCGGCCGAGCAGGGAGAACACCGCCTCCCCCGGACGCACCCCCAACCGGTCGAGCACGTTCGCGAACCGGTTGGTCAGCCGCATCAGGTCGTCGTAGGTGTGCTCGGTGACCGCCCCGGACTCGTCGACCAGCCGCAACGCGACGAGGGCACCGTCACCGTGGGCGACGTGCCGGTCGAGCGCCTCGTAGGCGATGTTGAGCCCCGCGCCGTCGGGCAGGCCGTCGAGCTCGGCCCTGGCTCGGTCCCACGCGCCGGGTCCGTCGGGACCGGGCACGGTCATTCCGGTTCCCCGGTGTCCAGAGGGGGCTTCTCGTCCTCTGCCTCGCTCGTCTTGGCCTCGGCCTCGCTCGCCTTGTCCTCGGCCTCCTTCGCGTGGTGGGCGTGGACGGCCTCGCTCGCGAGGTAGCGGTTCAGCCCGGCCCACAGCTGCGCGCGGCGGGCGCTCCGCAGGGCCCTTCCGACGGGCTCGTTCATGGCTTCGGCCCGGGCTCGGGCGTTGTCGACGTCACTCATGGCGTACTCCTCGTGCCTTCGTCCCGACTCCCACGGTGCCTTCGCGGATCGTCGCTGCACAGGGCCCTTGGACCCTCGCTGGGGCGGTCCTCGCACCGCCGTACAAAGTCGCCTCTTGTTCGCGGATCGACGGCGGACTAGCGTGTTTTCACCACCACTGATCTGCCCTTGACCCCGGCAACCTCTCCTCCGGAGGTCTTGGCGTTGGAAAAGTTGATCAGCACCGATCGCAGCATCTGCGGCCTCACCGTCCCGCGGTCCCGGACGTTCCCCGACTCCGTCGAGTCCCCGGCACGCGCGCGCCAGTTCGTCATGGAGTCGATGTGCCCCGAGCACGGGGCGCTCGCGCTCGCCGCGGCGCAGCTGGTGGCCAGCGAGATGGTCACCCGTGCCGTGCTCCAAGGCGGCGCGCCGGTGAGCCTCACCGTCACCTGCCGGCTCGACGAGATCCGGCTCGAGGTCGCCGAGCACGGACAGGCGACCCGGACGGCCGGCGACGCGTTCGAAGCCCTCCGCTCCGAGCTGCTCCACAAGGTGGCCAACCGCAACGGCACGGTCGAGGTCGGGACGGGCCGCGTGCACTGGTGCGAGGTGCCGACGGGCTACCTGCCCGTCCACGCCGACACCTTCTGACCCCGGATCGGAGCGGTCAGACCCGCCGCGGCAACGCTCTCGGGTCGAAACCGAAGGGCAGCTCGAGCCGGTGCGCCGCCATCAGCGCGTCGTCGGTGAGCACGTCGTAGGTGTCGCCGTCCGCCACGACGACGCCGTCGGAGAGCACGACCGCGCGCGGGCACAGCTCGAACGCGTAGGGCAGGTCGTGGGTGACCATCAGCACGGTGACGTCGAGGTCGCGCAGGATGTCCGCGAGCTCGCGCCGAGACGCTGGGTCGAGGTTCGACGACGGCTCGTCGAGCACCAGGATCTCGGGCTCCATGGCGAGCACCGTGGCCACCGCGACCCGGCGGCGCTGACCGAAGCTGAGGTGGTGGGGCGGGCGGTCCGCGAAGTCGGCCATGCCGACCTTGTCGAGCGCGTCGCGCACCCGGGCGTCGAGAGCGGCACCGCGCAGGCCGAGGTTGGTCGGTCCGAAGGCGACGTCGTCACGCACCGTCGGCATGAACAGCTGGTCGTCGGGGTCCTGGAAGACCACGCCGACCCGCCGGCGTACCTCCGAGACGTTGTCCTTGGTCACCGGCAGCCCGGAGACCGACACCGAGCCGGCGCCCGCCATCAGGATGCCGTTGAGGTGGAGCACCAGCGTGGTCTTGCCGGCGCCGTTGGGGCCGAGCAGCGCCACCCGCTCGCCGGCGTGGACGTGCAGGTCCACGCCGTAGAGCGCCTGGTGGCCGTCCGGGTAGGCGTAGGCGAGACCCCCGACATCGAGGACAGGGGGGGTCATCGGGCCACCTGGCGGTGGCTGCGCGGCGAGACTCCGGTGTAGCCCCGGGCGACCATCGCGAGGTGCACCCGCTCGCCGCGCTCGTAGGAGCGGATGAACAGCGCGCCCGCGCTGCGGGCGAGCACCGGCCAGTGGCGAGGGTTGCGGGCCGTGAACCCCCGCGACTCGCGGGCCACCCGCATCCGGCGCATCTCGTCGGTGACCACGTCGAGGTAGCGGACCATGAAGCCCATGATCTGCACCAGCTGGTGCGGCAGCCGGAGCCGTTCCAGCCCCCCGAGCAGGTGGTGGGGCTCGGTGGTCGCCGCCAGGGTGAGGCTGGCGAGCACGCCCAGCGTCCCCTTCGCCAGCAGCGCCCAGGCCGCCATCAGGCCCGCCTCGCTGACCGACAGGCCGAGCACCTCGGTGCGCGGGCCGGTCGCGATGAACGGCATCAGGACCGCGAAGACGACGAACGGCACCTCGACGACCATCCGCTTGGCGAGGTAGCCCGGCGGCACCTGGCTCACCGCGATCACGGCGAGCAGGACCGCGAGGTAGAGCCCGTAGGCGGGGTACCAGTCCTTGGGCGTCGCGACCACGACCACCACGAACGCCAGCAGCGCCAGCACCTTGTGGTGGGCCGCCGCGCGGTGGACGCGGCTGTGCCCGTGGAAGTGCAGCTTGTGCCCGTGCCCGGCGCCCACTAGACCTCCGACCGGTCGTCGGCCGCGTCGGCGTCCTTGCGCCTGCGCAGCACGAACGTCAGCCCGCCGAAGAGGGCGAGCACGATGAGCGCACCGCTGACGCCGGCGACCAGTCCGGAGAGCCGGTCGTTCTCGACACCCCGGGCCCGGTAGCCGGCCATCGGGCCGTCCGAGGCGGGGTGGTCGCGCTCGGCCCGGGTGATGCCGTGGTCCTCGGCGACCCGGTTGAGCCCGTCGGGCGCGGACGAGGCGTAGAACGAGACCACGCCGGCCAGGAGCAGCGCCACCAGCACCCCGGTCACAACCAGCGCCCGGGTGCTCGGCCGCCAGGTCACGAGGGGCTCCGAAGAGTCAGTTCGCGGGCCACGAGCACGCGGCGGGCGCCGTACACGAGGTCGGGACGTACGCCGACCACGCTCCCGACCACCAGCCCGGTGATGACGGCCTCGCCGAGCCCGATCAGCACGTGCCAGCCGAGCATCGCGGAGGCGAGCGCGGACAGCGACACCGGCGCCTGTCCGCCGACCGCGTAGAGGCCGACGAAGGCGAGCGCGGTCACCGGCACCGACACCAGCCCGGCGACGGCGGCGAGCGCCGGCACGAGTCCCACGCGCTTGGGAAGGACTGCCTGCAGCCCGCGGAAGACCAGCCAGCCGGTGAAGACCCCGACCAGGCCCATCAGCGTGATGTTGGTGCCGAGGGCGGTGATCCCGCCGTCGGCGAAGAGCAGGCTCTGCACCAGCAGCACGACCGCCAGGCTGAGCACGCCGGTCCACGGCCCGACGAGCACGGCGGCCAGGGCACCCCCGAGGAGGTGGCCGCTGGTGCCGGCCCCCACGGGGAAGTTGAGCATCTGGGTGGCGAACACGAATGTCGCGACCAGGCCGGCCAGCGGCGCCGTGCGGTCGTCAAGCTCGCGGCGCGCTCCGCGCAGGGCCAGCCCGACGCCCGCGACCGCCACCGCGCCGGTGGCCGCCGACGTGGGCAGGTCGAGGAAGCCGTCCGGGACGTGCATGGAGCCCTCCGCTACGTTGGTCGCGCCCCGGAGCCGGGGCTGCTGTTGACAACACTACGTTATTGCGAACTGTTCGCAATAAGAGCCTCAGGAGATCGGTGTGACCGCTGCTCGTCTGTCCCCCGGGGACACCGCCCCCGACTTCGCGCTGACCTCCGACACCGGCGAGGAGGTCACCCTGTCCGGCCTGCGCGGCCGCAAGGTGATCGTGTACTTCTACCCGGCGGCGATGACCCCAGGGTGCACCACGCAGGCGTGCGACTTCAGCGACAACCTCAACACCCTGCGGCGCGACGGCTACGAGGTGCTGGGCATCTCGCCGGACAAGCCGGAGAAGCTGGCGAAGTTCCGCGAGAAGGACGGCCTGAGCATCACGCTGCTGTCCGACGCCGACAAGGCCGTCATGCAGCAGTACGGCGCGTTCGGCGAGAAGAAGCTCTACGGCAAGACCGTCGAGGGCGTCATCCGCAGCACCGTCGTCCTCGACGAGAAG
>JBQCEF010000459.1:0-7933 GCA_051960495.1 Nocardioides sp.
GCCTCCTGGGCCTGCTTCTTGGTCCCGACGAACATCACGGAGCCGCCCTTGGCGACGGTGTCCTTGATGAAGGCGTAGGAGCGGTCGATGTAGGCCAGCGACTGCTGCAGGTCGATGATGTAGATGCCGTTGCGCTCGGTCATGATGAAGCGCTTCATCTTGGGGTTCCAGCGGCGGGTCTGGTGCCCGAAGTGGACGCCGCTCTCGAGGAGCTGGCGCATGGTGACGACGGCCATGGCTGTCGGTCCCTCTTTCTTTCTCTGACCCGCGAAGCGCCGGGCGGGCGTCAGTGACGCCCACCTGCCGCGCCCTCACGGGTCGCCTCAGTTTGTCGCAGGCGAGCGGGTGCTGCCTGCCCTGACGCCCGGCGAGCCCGGACTCCCCCGGCCTGGGCCGCAGGAGACTGAGGGACTGCGCCCGCGGTGAGCGACCGTGAGACCCGGCACGAATGTCGGGCCCCTCGGCTGCTCGATGCGGTATCGAGCGTGCGAAGTCAACCCGCACAGACGGGTTGCACCCGCGATTCTAGCCGAGCCGCCCGGCGGTTCCCTAATCCGACCGACGGGGTACGGATGGGCGGTGACCCACGACGCAGCCGACCCCTACGTGCACGTGCGCGGCGCCGCAGAGCACAACCTGCGCAACGTCGACGTGGACATCCCCCGCGACGCGATGGTGGCCTTCACCGGCGTCTCCGGATCGGGCAAGTCCTCGCTCGCGTTCGGCACGCTCTACGCCGAGGCGCAGCGCCGGTACTTCGAGTCGGTCGCCCCTTACGCCCGCCGCCTGCTGCAGCAGGTCGGCGCCCCCCACGTGCAGGAGGTCACCGGGCTGCCGCCGGCCGTCGCCCTGCAGCAGCGGCGCGGAGCGTCGAGCTCGCGGTCGAAGGTGGGGACCATCTACACGCTGTCCAACCTGCTGCGTATGTTGTACTCCCGGGCCGGCACCTATCCGAGAGGCGCCTCACGGCTCGAGGCGGAGGCGTTCTCGCCCAACACCGCGGCCGGCGCCTGCCCGGAGTGCCACGGGCTGGGGCAGGTGCACGACGTCACCGAGGAGCTCCTGGTGCCCGACCCCACCCTGAGCATCCGCGAGGGGGCGATCGCCGCCTGGCCCGGCGCCTGGCAGGGCGCCAACCTGCGCAGCATCGTGACCGGGCTCGGCATCGACATCGACAAGCCGTGGCGCCGGCTGCGGAAGAAGGACCGGGACTGGCTGCTCTACACCGACGAGCAGCCGTCGGTGTTCATCGAACCCGAGCCCGACCGCGTCGACTACGGCTACCACGGCACGTTCTGGAGCGCCCGCAAGCACGTGATGCACGTCCTGGCCGACTCCAAGAGCGAGCGCATGCGCGACCGGGCGATGCGCTTCGTCCGCAGCGTCCCCTGTCCCGAGTGCCACGGCAGCGGCCTGCGTGCGCAAGCGCTCGAGGTGACCTTCGCGGGGAAGTCGATCGCCGAGGTGAACGCGATGTCGCTCACCGAGGTCGTCGCGCTGCTGCGTCCCGTGGCGGAGCTGACGGAGGCGGGCGCCGCGACGTCGAGCGCGCGCTCCGGCGAGGCGACCGAGGTCGCGGTCCGCATCTGCGCCGACCTGGTCGCCCGCATCGAGGTGCTGCTCGACCTCGGCCTGGGCTACATCGGCCTCGGACGGCGCTCGACCACCCTGTCGCCCGGGGAGGCGCAGCGCCTGCGCATCGCGACGCAGCTGCGCTCGGGCCTGTTCGGGGTCGTCTACGTGCTCGTGGTGCCCTCCGCCGGCCTGCACCCGGCCGACGCGGAGCCGCTGCTGGACGTGCTCGACCGGCTCAAGGCGGCCGGCAACTCGCTGTTCGTGGTCGAGCACGACATGGACGTCGTACGACGGGCCGACTGGGTCGTCGACATCGGCCCCGGTGCCGGCGAGGGCGGCGGACGCGTCCTGTACAGCGGACCGGTCGCCGGCCTCGAAGCCGTCGATGAGTCCGCCACGAGCCGCCACCTGTTCGGTCGCGCCCAGCCGCCCGAGCACCACGCCCGGGCTCCCCAGGACTGGCTGCAGCTGCGCGGCGTCACCCGCCACAACCTGCGCGACGTCTCCGTCGACATCCCGCTGTGCGTGCTCACCGCGGTGACCGGGGTCTCCGGGTCCGGCAAGTCGACGCTGGTCTCGCAGGTGCTCGCCGAGCAGGACGTCTCCGAGCTCGGGTCGTTCGACCGACTCGTGCTGGTCGACCAGCGGCCCATCGGCCGCACGCCACGCTCCAACCTGGCGACGTACACCGGGATGTTCGACGCGGTGCGCAGGCTCTACGCGGCCACGGACGAGGCACGGGCGCGCGGCTACTCCGCCGGCCGGTTCTCCTTCAACGTCGCGGAGGGTCGGTGCGAGACCTGCCAGGGAGAGGGGTTCGTGGCCGTCGAGCTGCTGTTCCTGCCCGGCACCTACGCGCCGTGCCCGGACTGCGACGGCGCGCGCTACAACGCCGAGACGCTCGAGGTCACCTACCAGGGCTCGAACATCGCGGAGGTGCTGGCGATGTCCGTCGACGAGGCGGCGAAGTTCCTCGCCGACGTCCCGGCGGCCTCCCGGAGCCTGGAGACCCTGCGCGACGTGGGTCTGGGCTACCTGCGGCTGGGTCAGCCGGCGACCGAGCTCAGCGGCGGGGAGGCACAGCGGATCAAGCTCGCCACCGAGCTGCAGCGTGCCCACCGCGGTCATGCGCTGTACCTGCTCGACGAGCCCACCGCCGGCCTGCACCCGGCGTAAATAACGCTTGTGCTGCTTCAGCTGCACCGGCTAGTCGACGCCGGCAACACGGTCGTGCTGGTCGAGCACGACCTGGACACGATCGCCTCCGCGGACTGGGTGATCGACCTGGGCCCCGGCGGCGGGGACTCGGGTGGCCGCGTGGTCGCCACCGGCACCCCGGCCGAGGTCGCCGGGTCCAGGGACAGCGCCACCGCGCCCTACCTCGCGAGGCGGCTGGCTCGCTCCTGACCGGCAGCCGGCCGCAGCACCGCGGAGCCCGGTACCGTCCCCAGCCGTGTCCGCCGGCGACTTGTCCCCCGGTCCCGGCCCGGGGCTGGTACGACGGCCTCGGCGTCCCCACGCTCGTGCCATGGCCGTCGACCTCTCGCTCAGCGCCCATCTGACTCGCTCCTGGACCGCGCGCCTGCCGCGCTGTCGAGGGGCCGCGCTGCTGTCCGTCATGTCCGTCCTGCTGGCCCTGGTGCTGCACGCGGCTCCCGCTGCCGCACAACAGGTGCCGGTCCCGGCCCGGCCGAGTCCCGGCCCGACGCAGCCGGCGGGCGTCGCGAGCCCGGCTCCTGCCGACGGTGTCTGGCCGCTCTCCCCAGAGCCGGACGTCGTGTCCGGCTTCGACCCACCCGCGAGCCGGTGGGGCGCCGGCCACCGCGGCGTCGACCTGGCCGGGTCGGTCGGGCAGGTGGTGCACGCGGCGCAGGCGGGGACGGTGAGCTTCGCCGGTCGGATCGCCGGTCGCGGGGTGGTCGTGGTCGACCACGGCGGCACGCGCACGACGTACGAGCCGGTGGCCGCGTCGGTCGCCGTGGGCGACGTGCTCGGCGCCGGTAACGCCATCGGCCGGCTCGAGCTGCTCGGCTCGCACTGCCTGCCTCGCGCCTGCCTGCACTGGGGACTGATCCGGGGCACCACCTACCTCGACCCGCTGACCCTCGTCGGCTCCGGTCCGGTGCGGCTGCGTCCGTGGGTCAGGCGCGCGGGTGCGCCTGCCGGTAGGCCTTCCGCAGCCGGTCCGTGGTGACGTGGGTGTAGATCTGCGTCGTCGCCAGTGAGGCGTGGCCGAGCAGCTCCTGCACCGTCCGCAGGTCCGCGCCGCCCTCGAGCAGGTGGGTGGCCGCGGTGTGCCGCAGGCCGTGGGGGCCCAGGTCGGGGGCGCCGGGAACGTCCGCGAGGCGGGCGTGCACGAGGCTGCGGACCGCCCGCTGGTCCAGGCGGCCTCCTCGCGCGCCCAGGAACAGCGCCGGGCCCGAGCCGGGGACGGCCAGTCGGGGACGCCCGAGCGTCAGCCACTGGCCCAGGGCCTTCTCGGCGGGCGTGCCGTACGGGACGGTCCGTTCCTTGCGGCCCTTGCCGAGCACCCGCACCAAGCGCCGTTCGTGGTCGACGTCGTCGACGTCGAGCCCGCACAGCTCGCCGACCCGGATGCCGGTCGCGTAGAGCAGCTCGATCACCGCGACGTCGCGGATCCCGACCGGGGTGCCGTCGTCGGCGTGCCGGGCCGCGGCTTCGAGGAGCGCCCGGGCCTCGTCGACCCGCAGGGCCGGCGGCAGCGTGCGGTGCGCCTTGGGCGAGCCGAGCAGGGCGCCGGGATCGGACTCGGCGAGCCCGGTGCGGTGTGCCCAGGCGGTGAACACCCGGACCGCCGTGGCACGCCGCGACATGGTGGTCCTGGCCCGGCCGCGGGTCTGCTGGAGGGCGAGCCAGCTCCGGAGCGTGCGGATGTCGAGCGTCCCCACCTCGGTGTGCCCCAGCCGGGCGGCGTGCACGAGCATGCCGCTGATGTCGCCGAGGTAGGCACGCACGTTGTGCGGCGTCAGGTCGCGCTCGGAGACCAGGTGCCGCTCGTAGTCGGCGAGCACCTGCGCCATCGCCTCGGGCAGCGGCTCCTCGGGGTCGGCCACCCCACGAGGCTACGTCCGGCTCCCGTCCGCGGCAGGCAGGCGCGCCAGCCGCCAGCCGGTCGCGCCCTCCTCGACCAGACCGACCTGGCGCAGCCGGAGCAGGGACTGCTCGGCGGCCGCCGTGGAGACGCCGGCCGTCCGCGCCACCGAGCTCGCCGGCGCCGCGGCCGCGACCGGTACGGCGTCGAGGACCTGCTGCTGCGCCGGCGTCAGCCGGTCCCGGGCCCGCACCGGGGCTCGCGGGACGTCGACGAGGTGCTCGCCCGCGCCGGAGACGAGCTCGAGGACGTGCGCCGCGCGGGTGACCAGCAGCGCCTCGCCCGTGCGGATCAGCTCGTGCACGCCTTCCGACGGCGCGCTGGTGACCGGGCCGGGCACCCCCATCAGGACGCGGCCGGTGCGCGAGGCCCAGTTGGCGGTGCTCAGGGCGCCGCTGCGCACCGCCGCCTCGACCACCACGGTGCCCCGGCCGAGCGCGGCGATCACGCGGTTGCGGGAGAGGAACCGGAGCTTGGTCGGCGCGCAACCCGGCGGGAGCTCGCTCACGACCAGGCCGTGGCCGGCGATGTAGTCCAGCACCGCCTTGTTGCCGGCCGGGTAGGCCCGGTCCACGCCACACGCGAGCACGGCGATCGTCGGTCCCTTCGCGGCCAGCGCCCCGCGGTGTGCCGCGACGTCGATGCCGTACGCCGCCCCGGACACGACGGTCACCCCGGCGGAGGCCAGGTCGGCGCCCATCCGTCCGGCCACGTCCGCCCCGTAGGTCGTGGCCGAGCGCGAGCCCACCACGGCCACCGCGCGGCGCGTGACCTCCGCCAGCGGCAGCGGCCCGCGGACCCACAGACCCAGCGGTGCCCCGCCGCGGCCGTTGACGGTGCCCGCGCCGTCCAGCACCTGCAGCTCCTCCGGCCACTCGTCGTCGCCGGGGCACACGAAGCGAATCCCCAGGTCCGCGGCGCGGGCCAGCTCGCGCTCCGGGTCGAGGCCGCGCAGCCGCTCGGCGACGTCGGTGTAGACCCCGGCCACGTCCTGCTCCTCCAGCAAGAGCGTGTGGACGCGCTCGGCTCCGAGGCGCGCGACCAGCCCGGTCAGCCGGGGGTCGCCCGGTTCGCTCAGCCGGCTCAGGGCGGCGCGGGCGATGCGGTCGATGCGGTCGATGCGGTCGCTCATGCGCCGCGCCTTCCGGTGGGCTCCGGGAGCAACAGCGGCTCGCCGGTGCGCAGGCGCAGCGCCGTGTCGAGCTCGTCGACTCCCGGACGGGGCACCGCAGCGAGGTCCGCGACGCTCCAGGCGAGCCGGTGGACCCGGGTGGCTCCGCGTCGGGTGAGACGGCCGCCGTACACCTGGTCGTCGAGCCGATCGGCCGCCGGTGGCTCGAGCGGCCAGCGTTCGCTGAGGACCGGGCCCGGGACGTCGGCGTTCAGCCGCCAGGGAGTGCCGACGTAGCGTTCGCGCTGCCGCGAGCGGGCAGCCGTCACCCGCGCCCGGACCGCCGCGGTCGTCTCCGGGCGCGCCAACGGGTCGCGGGCCTCGTGGGGTGCGACGGGCGCGACGTGACGGGTGATGTCGATCCGGTCGATGACCGGACCGGTGAGCTTGCGCCGGTAGGTGCGCCGGGCGGTCTCCGGACAGGTGCACCGGCTCTCGAGCGCCGAGGGGTGGTAGTCACCGCAGGGGCAGGGGTTGCAGGCGAGCACGACCAGGCAGCGGGCCGGGAACGTGGCGGAGTCGTCGCCCCGGGCGATCGTGACCTCCCCGCTCTCCAAGGGTTCGCGCAGCCCGTCGACGATGTCGCCCCGGAACAGCGGGAACTCGTCGAGGAGCAGGATGCCGTGGTGGGCGCGGCTGACCTCGCCGGGATGCACGCGCCCGGTGCCGCCCCCGAGCACGCTGGCACGGGTCGCGGAGTGGTGGGGCGCGCGGAAGGGCGGGCGGGTGACCAGGGTCTGCCCGGGTGCCAGCCCACCGGCCAGCGAGTCCACCGCGGTCAGCTCGAGGGCCTCGTCGAGGCCGAGGTCGGGAAGCAGGCCGGGAAGCCGCTCGGCCAGCGTGGTCTTGCCGGCGCCCTTCGGTCCGGAGAGCAGGAGGTGATGGCCTCCCGCAGCGGCCACCTCGAGTGCGAACCGGGCGTCCGCCATCCCGATCACGTCGGCGAGGTCCAGGTCGTCGGTGCGGTGCTCGCCGCGCCACGACAGCAGCCGGGCCCCGGACGGTGGCGCGACCGGGGGCGCCTCGGGCACGGATTCGTCGCGCAGGAACGCCACCACCTGCGCGAGGTTCCTGACGCCGACGACGTCGATGCCAGGGACCAGCGCGGCCTCCTCGACCTGCGAGTCCGGCACCATCAGTCGCGACATCCCCCGGGCTGCGGCCGCCATCCCCATCGGCAGGATCCCTGGCACGGCGCGGAGCCGGCCGTCCAGCGTCAGCTCACCGGCGACGACCAGCCCCTCGAGCGCCGCGGCCGGCACCTTGCCGGTCGCGGCCAGCACGGCCGCGGCGATCGCGAGGTCGAAGTGAGGTCCCCGCTTGGGCAGGTCGGCCGGGGACAGCAGGATCGTCACCCGCCGCGTGGAGGGCCACTCGAACCCGCTGTTGGTCAGCGCCGCGCGGCACCGGTCACGCGACTCGGTGATGGCGGCGTCGGGCCGCCCGACCAGCGCCGTCTTGACGACCCCCTGCGCGATGTCGACCTGCACGTCCACCAGATGCCCGCCCGCACCCTCGAGCGAGATCGTCCGTGACGTGGCGCAGCCCATCTCAGCCCACCCCGCGCACGTGCTCGAGGGACGGGACGCCGCGGTGCGGGGCCAGCACCCCGACCAGGTCGATCCGGACGTCCGTGGGATGCAGGTCGTGCGCGGCCAGCCACCGGGCGGCCAGCCGTCGCAGGCGCGCGGCCTTCTGGTCGGTGACCGCCTCCAGCGGGTCGCCGTAGGCAGTGGACCGCCTGGTCTTCACCTCGCACACCACCAGCGTCCGGCCGTCGCGCAGCACCAGGTCGATCTCCCCGAGCTCGCACCGCCAGTTGCGGTCGAGCAGCACCATCCCGCCGGCCACCAGGTGGCGGGCGGCGTAGGCCTCGCCGTACGCCCCGAGCCTCGCTGTCCGCGTCATCGCAGCACCTCCTGCCCCGGAGGCTCTCGTGGGACGGCGACCGCGGCGACCGCGGCCGTCCGCGCCTGTGGACGGCGGCGGTGGCGCCGTGGTTGTGGGGGGGGGGGGGGGGGGGGGGGGGGCAACAACCACCACACACTCCCCCGCTTTGGGGGGGGGGGCGCGCC
>JBQCEF010000460.1:0-2194 GCA_051960495.1 Nocardioides sp.
TCGGTGAGCCGGGACACGACGTCCTGCAGCCGTCGACGCCGACGTCGCAGGTGGTCGGCCGCAGCGGCGTGCGCGCGGGCGCGGATCCGCTCGGCCTCGAGCTCCGCGGTCCTGAGCAGCTCGGCCATCGTGGCGCGCGTCCACGCGGTCTGCTCGGCCGAGACGCGCAACGCCTCGTCGACCTGCGCGGCGGTCTCCCGCGACACCCGGTCGGCGTCGTCGCGGGTCCGGCGCGCGGCCTCCTCGGCCCGCTCGCGCACCTCGGCGGCCTCGTTAGCAGCGTGCTCGCGTACGGCGTCCGCCTCGGCCCGTACGTCCCGGCGCAGCGCCGCGACCTCCGCCTCGGCCTCCGCCCTCGCCTGGTCGAGCGTCGCCTGCGTCTCGTCGCGCTGATGCGTGAGCAGAGACTCCACCTCGGTCCGGCGTTCCTCGGCACGCGCCTCGGCCTCGGCGAGCACGGCCTCCCCCTGCGCCCGCGCCTCCTCGAGCAGCCGTGTCGCCTCGCGGTCGGCCTCCTCCAGCCGCGCGGCTGTCTCCCCGCGTTGCTGCTCGGCGTCCGCCTCGGCCTCGGCGAGGATCTCCTGGCGGTGGTCCTCCGCGGACCGCATGAGCAGCGCGGCCTGCTCCGAGGCGTCCGCAACGAGCTCCTGGGCCTCCTGCCGCGCCGCCTCGACCTCGCTGCGTGCCCGGGCGAGCTCGGTGGCCGCCCGGTCACGTTCGGACGCGGCAGCGTCGTACAGCGACTGGGCGTCGGCGTGGAGGCTCTCGCGCTGCGCCACGGCCTGGTCGAGCTCGTGCTGCGCGGACGCGCGCAGCTCCTCGGCGATCTCCTGGGCCCGGTGCAGCATCTGCTGGACCGGGCCGAGGGAGGCGTCCTGCTCAGCCATGCCGCTCACCGACGGCCGTGCCGGACGCGAGCGGAGCCGGCCCAGCAGCGGGCGTCGGTATCGAACTCGTCATGGTGCGGCGGCTTCGGCTCGGGGGCGAGAGCACCGCGCCCGTGGACGCGGTCAGGAGGGCCACATCCTACGAGTGACGTGGGGCACACGGCCAACCCGTTCGGCCATAGCCGGTCTCCCTGACCGGCTGTGGCCGCTTTCCGCGCGCCGAACCGGCCGTCCCCGGTCTGGCTGACCTGTTGTGGCCGCGCCCTACGCCTCGGCGCGCCGGCCGGCGCCCGGCTCTTGCTCGCCCGGAAGTGCCTCCGCGTCGTCGGGCATCAGCATCGTGGTGAAGATCCGGCGGCGGCGTCCGGGCGCCGGGGGCAGCTCGAGCCGCGGCATGATCACCGCGTTGAGCTCGCCGATCATCTCGACGAGCTCCTCGTCCGACAGGTTCAGGCCGACCTGCCGGTAGCCGACCAGGTCGCGCATCAGGTCGGGGGCGTCGCCGTCGAGGTACCGGTCGAAGTCCGCCAGCAGCCCGGCCACGAAGGTGAGGAAGGCCCGGCGGTGGTCGTCGACGGTCATCGCGGCCGCCTCCTCCGGCGTCACGATCGCGCTGTCGCCGGCCAGGGCGAACGTGCGCTCGACGGCGCCGCGCGCCCGCCGCTCGTCGACCACCTCGAGCACGCCGCCGTCGAGCAGGGTGCTCACCTGTCGGTACAGCGTCGCGGTCGGGATGTCGGGGAGCAGCGCGCGCAGGTCGGCTGTGGTGAGCCGGTCGCGCCCGAGGAACGCTTGCACGATGCGCAGCCGGTGCGGGTGCAGCAGCAAGTCCGCGGTGCCGGTCACGAGCGCTCCTCGCCGTCGTCGGAGAATCCGGTTGCCGCAGTTCGCAAAATCGAGAATATTATCGATCATGACAACGATCAACCTCGCCGGCGACCGGCTGCAGGTCCGGTTCCGCCCGCTCGAGAAGTTGCTCGGCCTGCTCAGCGACCTCGACGTGCCCACTGACGCGATCGGCGCCGTCACCGTGGAGCCTGACGGGCTCGCCGCAGCCAAGGGCATCCGCGCCCCCGGCCTGGGCATCCCGGGCGTGCGCAAGCTCGGCACCTGGCGTGGCCGGCACCGCAAGGCGATGGTGTCGGTGCGCCGCGGCCAGCCGGCCGTCCGGATCACGCTGGCGGGGGAGAAGTACGACGAGCTCGTCCTCGGCACCGACGACGCCGCGGTCTGGGCCGACCGGCTCCGCCCCGCCCCCCGCTGAGTTCTCTCCACGTTTGTGGGGCGCCGCGATGGGCACCGGCGAG
>JBQCEF010000461.1:0-10392 GCA_051960495.1 Nocardioides sp.
CGCCGTTGGCGTAGGTCACCTCGAGGAAGCGGTTCTCCTCGCTCTCGGTGTACATCGGCTCCACCTTCGCCTGGATCATCCCGGCGACGCAGGCGTCCCGGTCCCCGCCGAACTCCGCGAGGTCGTCGGCGTGCAGCGGCAGCCGTGGGGTGAGGTACTTGGAGAAGATGTCGCGCGCCGACTCGGCGTCCGGTCGCTCGATCTTGATCTTCACGTCGAGCCGCCCGGGCCGCAGGATCGCGGGGTCGATCATGTCCTCGCGGTTGGACGCTCCGATCACGATGACGTTCTCGAGACCCTCCACGCCGTCGATCTCCGAGAGCAGCTGCGGGACGATGGTGTTCTCGACATCCGAGGAGACGCCCGAGCCGCGGGTGCGGAACAGCGAGTCCATCTCGTCGAAGAACACGATCACCGGGGTCCCGCCGTTGGCCTTCTCCCGGGCCCGCTGGAACACCAGCCGGATGTGCCGCTCGGTCTCCCCGACGTACTTGTTGAGCAGCTCGGGGCCCTTGATGTTGAGGAAGTAGGACTTCCCCTCCTGACCGGTCTTGGCCGCCACCTTCTTGGCCAGCGAGTTCGCGACCGCCTTGGCGATCAGCGTCTTGCCGCAACCGGGCGGGCCGTAGAGCAGCACGCCCTTGGGCGGCTTGAGCTCGTGCTCGCGGAACATGTCGGGGTGCAGGTAGGGCAGCTCCACGGCGTCGCGGATCTGGTCGATCTGCCCCTTGAGCCCGCCGATGTTCTCGTAGTCGATGTCGGGGACCTCCTCGAGCACGAGCTCCTCGACCTCGGACTTCGGCACGCGCTCGTAGACGTAGCCGGACCGCGAGTCCAGCAGCAGCGAGTCCCCGGCCCGCAGCACGGTGCCGCGCAGCGGCTCGGCGAGGCGTACGACGCGCTCCTCGTCGGCGTTCGCGATCACCAGGCACCGGTCGCCGTCGGCGAGGATCTCCTTGAGCATGACGACCTCGCCGACCTGCTCGTACTCCATCGCGGCCACGACGTTCAGGGCTTCGTTGAGCATGACCTCCTGGCCACGCTGCAGGTCGTCGAGATCCACCGACGGGCTGACGTTGACGCGCAGCTTGCGTCCACCCGTGAACACGTCGATCGAGTCGTCGTCGTTGCGCGACAAGAAGGTGCCGAAACCGGCCGGCGGCTGGGCGAGCCGGTCGACCTCCTCCTTGAGGGTCATGATCTGGTCGCGGGCCTCGCGCAGCGTCTGGGCCAGTCGCTCGTTCTGCGCCGTGACCGCCGCGAGCGAGCGCTGCGTCTCCGCGAGCCGCTGCTCCATCGCCCGGGTGTGCACCGGGCTCTCCGAGAGTCGACGGCGCAGGTCGCGGATCTCGTCCTCCAAGAAGCCCATCTGGCTCTGGAGCTCTTCTGGTGAACGCGAGCGCGATCGGCCCGCCTCACTGTCCGAACCTGGCAAGACAGCCACCTCCGCATCGGGTGCTTCGTCTGACTTTCGACCCTACCCGCGCCCAGCTGGATTTGAACACGGAAACGGTCACGTGTCGGTCACCAAATGGGGTGCTCCGGGCTGCGTCAGATGCGGGAGCCGGACCGCGCGGTCAGGCGTAGCCCAGCACCTCGGACCGCCGCTCCGCCCAGGCCAGCGCGGAGGCGATGCCGTCCCGGATGTCGTACTGGCTCGTCCACCCGAGGAGGCGCTCGGCCTTGTCGACCTTGGCGAAGGCCCCCACGGCATCTCCTGCCCGCGGGGGTGCCTCACGGACGGGCACCGGCGCACCGAAGACCTCCTCGAACGCGGCCACCAGCTCGCGAACGGTGACGCCCCGGCCGGTGCCCAGGTTGAGAACGCAGCTGGGGTGCCCCTCCGTCGCGATCACCTCGTCGAACCTCTCGACCGCGCGCACGTGCGCCTGCGCGAGGTCCCAGACGTGGATGTAGTCGCGCAGGCCGGTGCCGTCACGGGTCGGGTGCTCGGTGCCGGTGATGGTGAAGGCGTCGATGCGCCCCTGCGCCGCCATGGTCAGCTGTCCGAGGACGTGGGAGGGGTCGCGCACGTAGACACCGGACCTGAGCGCGGGATCCGCGCCGATGGGGTTGAAGTACCGAAGGATGAGCGCCCGGAGGGAGGTGGCAGCGGCGAGGTCCTCCAGGGCCATCTCCATGACACGTTTGGTGCGCGCGTAGGGCGACGAGGGCTCCAGGGGCGAGGTCTCGTCGACCCCGAAGTCCTCGACCAGGCCGTAGAGGGAGGCCGACGACGAGAACACCACGCGGGGCAGCCCCAGGGCGACCAGCTCGTCGAAGAGCTCGAGTGAGCGGGCGACGTTGTCGCGGTAGTACTCATAAGGGTGCGAGACGGACTCGGGCACGACGATGCGCGCAGCCATGTGGATGGTGCAGTCCAGGTCCGGGTGCTCGGCGACGATCCGCCGCAGCAGGCCACGGTCCGCCACGTCGCCCTCGTAGAAGATCCGGTCCTGCACGAAGGCGCGGGGGCCGGTGAGCAGGTTGTCGAGCACGACCGGCGTGTGACCGGCGGCCTCGAGCGCCGTGGCCGTGGTGGAGCCGATGTAGCCGGCTCCGCCGGTGACGAGGACCTTCATGGCCGGACTCTAACTGTCTCCCGGTCGCGGTCTAGTCCTCGAACCTCTCCTCGGTGGCGGCGGGCGGCAGGCCCTCGGGCCGGGGGCCGGTGTAGTCGACCCCGTAGGCCCCGGGCGCCGGCCGGCGCTTCTTCACCGGCGGCCGCTCGCCGGGAGCCATCCGCCGCGCGGTCACCAGGAAGCCGGTGTGACCGATCATCTTGTGTCCCGGGCGCACCGCCAGCCCCTCTACGTGCCAGTCACGGACGAGTGACTCCCACGGCTGCGGCTCGGTGAAGCCGCCGTGGGCGCGAAGCGTCTCCACGGTGCGGCCGAGCTGCGTCGTCGTGGCGACGTAGGCGCACACGATCCCGCCGGGGCTCAGCGCCCGCGCCACCCGGTCCACGCACTCCCAGGGGGCGAGCATGTCGAGCACGACCCGGTCCACCGAGCCGTCCTCCTCGTCCATGGCCTCCACGAGGTCGCCCACCGTCAGCTTCCACGCCGGGTGCCGCCCGGCGAAGAACTGGTCGACGTTCTGCACCGCCACGTCGGCGAACTCCTGGCGGCGCTCGTACGACGAGACGGCTCCGGGCGGCCCGCCCCCCCCGAGCAGGGAGCAGGTGAGCGCGCCCGACCCGACCCCGGCCTCGACGACCCGTGCTCCCGGGAACACGGCTGCCATCGCGACGATCTGCGCGGCGTCCTTCGGGTAGACCACCGCCGCCCCACGGGGCATCGACACCACGAACTCGCTGAGCAGGGGCCGGAAGACGAGGTACTCCCCGCCCGCCGAGGAGGTCACGGTGAACCCCTCCGGGCGGCCGATCAGCTCGTCGTGGTCGAGGTGCCCCTTGTTGGAGAAGAACCGTTTGCCCGGTTCGAGACAGATGTTGTGCCGGCGGCCCTTGGCATCGGTCAGCCGCACCCACTCCCCCGCGCGCAGCGGGCCTCGGCGGACGCCGGACCAGGAGTCGTGGGCGTCGTCGGAGGCGGCGTTCACGACGTCGTCGGGTGTCGGGGAAGGCATGCGCCGGAGCCTATCCGGGCCGGCTCCCTCGGCTCACACCGCGGCGGAGAAGGCCCGGTCGACGTCCTCGGTGACCAGCACGCCGAAGACCCGGCCGTCGTCGTCGAGCAGGAGGTACTCCGTGGCGGGCGAGCGCTGCATGGCCCGGATAAGCGCCTCGCCGGAGAGGTCGGCGGAGAGCACGAGCCCTGGCTCGAGCGTTCGGGCCACCGCGCTGACGGGGAGCCAGGGCCGGCGGTCCTCCGGCGTCGCCTGCACGGCCGCCTCGTTGACGATCCCGCTGGCGTGGCCGGTGGCGTCGAGGACGACGAGGGAGCCGGCTTGCTCCTCCTGCGCCCGGCGTACCGCCTCGACCAGCGGGAGGTCGTGCGGAACCGTGGCGGCACGGCGGGCCAGCACGCGCGCACGCAGCGCCGGGAGCCGACGCCGGACCTTGGCCGACATGATCGCGCTGGAGGCTCCGCCCCACAGGAACGCGGCGATGACGACCGCGAAGACGTAGTCGCTCATCGCGCCGGGCTGCCCGGTCACGACCTCACGGACGAACGGGTAGGCCAGCGCGGCCAGCGCCGCGATCCGACCGCCCCAGCCGGCCACGATCGTGCCCTGGTGCGGGTTGCCGGTGGCCTTCCAGACCGCGGCGCGCAGCACCCGGCCGCCGTCGAGCGGCAGCCCGGGGACCAGGTTGAGGACGCCGACCACCAGGTTGGCGCCGGCGAGGGCGTCCACCGCCAGCCGGAGCAGCCCCGGGGGTACGACGGGGTGCAGCACGAGGAAGACGAGCCCCACGCCGATGCTGGTCAGCGGGCCCACGACCGAGACCCCGAGCTCGCGGCCGGGCGTGTCCGGCTCGCCCTCGATCTCGGTGACCCCACCGAGGAAGTGCAGGGTGATCGAGCGCACCGGGAGCCCGTAGCGCTTGGCCATCAGGGCGTGCGACATCTCGTGGAGCAGCACCGAGAGGTAGAGCAGGACCGCGAAGGCGCCGCCCGCGACGTAGCGCCAGCCGCCGAGACCGGGCTCCACCTGCTCGACCGCGGGCGCGATCATCACCGCGATGACGACCGCGACGAGCAGCCAGGACGAGCGGACCAGGACGTCTACGCCGCCGATCTGGCCGATCCGGAGCGTGCCGGGCGGGCGGCGGGGTGCCGGGCTCGACGGGTTCGCCGCGTTCTTGTCCTCCACCACTCCAAACTATCGCGGCCGGGTGCCCGGAACTGTCGGCGCGGTCGCCTAGGGTCGGGTGTCATGAGCAGCAACGTGGTGGAACGACCGACCGGACGCCCCGCGGACGGCGTCGAGGGCCGCACCGTGGTCGACGGTGTCGACGTGGTGGGTTCGCTCTCGCCGAGCCGGGCCGGCGACTTCATGACCTGCCCGCTGCTCTACCGCTTCCGCACCGTCGACAAGCTGCCCGAGCCGTCCTCGCCCGACGCCGTGCGCGGCACGGTGGTGCACAAGGTCCTCGAGGACCTGTTCGACCTGCCCGCTGTGCAGCGCACCCCGGACCAGGCCGCCCGGATGCTGGAGCCGGCCTGGGAGGCCGTGCTGGAGGCCGATCCGGCCGTCGCCGAGATGTTCGGCCCCGAGGGGCCGGAGATCGGGTCCTGGCTGGCGTCGTGCCACGAGTCCCTCGCGCGCTACTTCACGCTCGAGGACCCGACCCGTCTCGAGCCGGCGGAGCGGGAGATGTACGTCGAGACGCTGCTCGAGTCCAAGCTGCTGCTGCGCGGCTTCATCGACCGCCTCGACGTCGCGCCGACCGGGGAGATCCGGGTGGTCGACTACAAGACCGGCCGCTCCCCCCACCCGGCCTTCGAGGCCAAGGCGCTGTTCCAGATGAAGTTCTACGCGCTGGTCATCTGGCGCACCCGTGGCGTCGTCCCCCGCATGCTCCAGCTGATCTACCTCGGCAACGGGGAGGTGCTGCGCTACAGCCCCGAGGAGCGCGACCTGCTCGCCACCGAGCGCAAGGTCCAGGCGTTGTGGACCGCGATCTCCGCGGCGCAGTCCACCGGCGACTGGCGCCCCCGCAAGAGCGCGCTGTGCGGCTGGTGCGCACACCAGTCCCTGTGCCCGGAGTGGGGCGGCACGCCCCCACCGCTCCCCGTGGACGTGCCCTCGCTGGAGCGGCCCGAGGACGCGCTCACCAGCGAGGACCTCGACTGAGCAGCACGAGGTCCACCGGACTGCCCTCGTCGGCCTGGAACGTGTTCCAAGTGTGACTGCGATAACGTCGCGCACCTGACCGAAGCGAGATCGCACCCGGCCCTGCCCCCGCGGGGTCGTTCAGACGGAGGCAGGATCTGTGAAGTTTTCCCACAAGTCGAAGACGGCTCGGCGCGGGCTCCGGCCCGCAGCAGCTGCAGCACTGACGGCCGGCGCACTCGTCGTGCTGGCAGCGTGCGGTGGCGGTGGCAACGACGGCAGCGGGGACGAGCCCCGTCTCATCAACGACGGGCAGATGGTCGTCGCGATGAGCGGTGAGTTCCGGCCGTTCAGCCACTTCGAGAACAACAAGCTCACCGGGTTCGACTACGACATCGCGGTCGCGATCGCCGACGCGATGGGCCTGGACCTGACGACCAAGACCGGCGCCTTCGACACGCTGATCCAGGGCGTGCAGAGCAACCGGTACGACGTCCTCATCGCCTCGATGACGCCCACGGAGGACCGCGACAAGGCTGTCGACTTCACCGACAGCTACTACACCTCGGGCGCCACGATGTTCGTGCGCAACGACAGCGACTGCTCCGACCCGACCAAGATGGACAGCCCGACCGTCGGCGTGGCCTCGGGCACGACGTACGAGTCGTTCCTCAAGGACAAGGACTGGGTCGGCGACATCCGCACCTTCACCTCCGACGTCACCGCCCTGCAGGACGTCGACGCCGGCCGTCTCGACGGCGCGATGACCGACCGCCTCGTCGGGCTCTACCAGATCGACCAGGCGAAGCGGGACCTGCGTGCCTGCGGCGACCCCCTCTACACCGAGGAGCCGGCCTTCGCGGTGAAGGAGGGCAACGCAGCGCTCGTCGACCAGCTCAACGAGGCGCTGGCGCAGATCAAGGAAGACGGCACCTACGCCGAGATCAGCAAGAAGTGGTTCGGCCAGGACATCTCCTGACCCATGAACTTCTTCGACTACGTCGCCGACACGGCGTCGCTGTTCCTCGACGCCACGAAGGTCACCCTCTCGCTGACGGCCACCGCGCTGGTCATCGCGATGATCCTCGGCAGCCTCGTCGCGGCCATGTCGATGAGCTCGGTCGCGGTCCTGCGCTGGATCGCGACCGGGTTCATCGGTGTCATCCGCGGCACGCCCCTGATCGCGCAGATCTTCGTCCTGTACTTCGGGATCTCGGCCGTGATCTTGCTGGCCGCCTTCTGGGCCGGCGCGATCGCGCTCGCGATCCACAACGCGGCCTACATCGCCGAGATCATCCGCTCGGGCTTCCAGTCCGTGCCGAAGGGGCTGGACGAGGCGTCCCGCTCCCTGGGGATGTCGCGCCTGAAGACGCTCAGACGGGTCCGCGCACCGCTGGCCCTCCGCGCCATCCTGCCGGTGCTGGGCAGCCAGTTCATCATCGCGGTGAAGGACTCCTCGCTGGTCTCCTTCATCGGCATGACCGAGCTGTTCCAGACCTCGAGGAACCTCGCGGCGTCCACCTACCAGCCCCTGACGATGTACCTCATCGTGTCGCTGTACTACCTGGCCATCGTGCTCGTGCTGACCTTCCTGGTGAACCGGCTCGAGTACCGACTCAGTGCCCACCGGAGGTGAGGTCATGACGACCGCGGAGACCGAGCGGGCCGGCAGCGGCCACGAGAGCGAGCCCCTCGTCCAGATGAAGGGCATCGTTAAGAAGTACGGCGACACGGTGGTGCTCGACGGGGTGGACCTCGACGTCCACCGCGGCGAGGTGGTCGTGCTGATCGGCCCGTCGGGCGCCGGCAAGAGCACGCTGCTGCGCTGCATCAACGGCCTCGAGCGGGTCCAGGAGGGCACCATCCGGGTGGCCGGGGAGGACCTGGTCTACAAGGAGAAGGCGCTCAACCACATCCGCAGCCGGATCGGCATGGTGTTCCAGGCCTTCAACCTGTTCCCGCACATGAAGGTGATCGACAACATCACCATGGCGCAGCAGGACGTCCTCGGCCGCTCGCGCAGCGAGGCCGTGGCCCGTGCCGAGGAGCTGCTCGAGCGCGTGGGCCTCGCCGACAAGGCCGATGCGTATCCCGACAACCTCTCCGGCGGTCAGCAGCAGCGGCTGGCGATCGCCCGGGCGCTGGCGATGGATCCCGAGGTCATGCTCTTCGACGAGCCCACCTCCGCGCTGGATCCCGAGCTCGTCGGGGAGGTGCTGCACGTGATGCGCACCCTCGCCGACGACGGGATGACGATGGTGGTGGTGACCCACGAGATGCGGTTCGCCCGCCGTGCCGCCGACCGGGTGGTGCTGATGGCCGACAAGCAGATCGTCGAGGAGGGCACGCCGGAGCAGGTGCTGGAGAACCCGACCAGCGAGCGCGGCAAGGCGTTCCTCAGAGAGCTCACCGAGGACTAGACCGGACGGGGCCGGCGCAAGCAGCTCAGCGGGTGTGCTGCTTCGCCGGCTCCAGCGTCACCGGCTGCGGGTGCAGCACGCACGCGACCTCGACTCCACCCGAGGGCCGCAGCAACGGGTCGACACCGTCGTGGAACGTGATCCGGACGCCGTCGCCGGTGACCTCCGTGTCACGGACCCCGCGCCAGAACGGCTCGTCGGGGTCCTCGTCGCGGATCCCGTCGAGCATCGCCTTGACCTCGGTGGCCGTGCCGCGCGAGCCGACGGTCACCTCGGTGCCGGGTGAGTCCAGCGCGTCGAGGTCGCCGACGAGCTCCTTCTCGCGCTCGTAGACGTCCGGGTGCTGGCGCAGCCAGTGCGACTCGAGGAGCACCCGCAGGTCGCGGGACTCCCAGCCGCACTCGGCCACCGCGACCGGACAGCGCGGGTGGAACGAGCAGCCCAGTGGCGGCATGGCCGCGTCCGGGATCTCACCGCGGGGCAGGTCCCGGGCGATCTCCCGGCTGGGGTCCGGGTCGGGGATCGCCTTGAGCAGCGCCTTGGTGTAGGGGTGCTTGGGGTCGGCGAAGATCTCCTCGGTGGGGCCGATCTCGACGATCCGGCCGAGGTACATGATCGCGACCCGGTCGCAGAAGTACTTCGCGCTCGCCAGGTCGTGGGTGATGTAGACGTAGGTCAGCCCGAGCTGGTCCTTGAGGTCGAGCATCAGCTGCAGGATCTTGGCCCGCACCGACATGTCGAGCATCGACACCGGTTCGTCGGCGACCAGGATCTCGGGGTCCATGATGATCGCCCGGGCGATCACGGCCCGCTGCTTCTGGCCGCCGGAGAGGTCCGCCGGGAGCTTGGACAAGAACCGTTCGACCGGCGAGAGCCCCACCCGCTCGAGGGCGTCGCAGACGCGGCGGTGCAGCTCCTCGCCGGAGGCCATCTTGTGGATCTGCAGCGGGTGCCCGACAGCCTTCTCGATGGTCATCGTGGGGTTCAGCGCGGCGTGGGGGTCCTGGAAGACCATCTGCAGGTCGGTGCGCAGCTCGCGCAGCCGGCGGCCGCTCATCCCGGTCACGACCTGGTCGGTGACCGCACCACCTTCCGTCTGCTGCCGGTAGGTGATCCGGCCGCCGGTGGACTCCACCAGGCCGAGCAGGGCCCGGCCGAGCGTCGTCTTGCCGCTGCCGGACTCGCCGACGAGACCGAGCACCTCGCCCTTGCGCAGGCCGAGGTTCACCCCGTCGACGGCCTTGACCGTGCCGGCACCGCGGCCGAACAGGCCGGCCAGGGCGCCTCCCCGCAGCTGGAAGTGGACCTCGAGGTCCTCGACGTCGAGCAGCACGTCCTCGCGGGTCTCAGGCTTCGTCTGCAACGGAGAGCTCCTCACGCGTCAGGGGGGCCCGCTCGTCCTCGGTGAGGTCGACGAAGCCGTTTCGCTGGTCAGCGGCCCAGCACTGGGCCCGGGTGCCGTTCGGGTGCTCGCGGTCGACCGGTTCCTTCGCAGCACAGATCGACATCGCGTCGGGGCAGCGCGGGTGGAAGTGGCAGCCGCTCGGGGGTTCCACGAGGTCCGGGGGTGCGCCCGGGATGAAGTTCAGCCCGGTGGTGGACAGCGAGATCGTCGAGCGCAGCAGCTCGCGGGTGTAGGGGTGCTCTGGGTGGGCGAACACCTGCCGGGCGTCACCGATCTCGACGATCTCGCCGGCGTACATCACCGCGACCCGGTCGCACGCCTCGGCGATGATCCCGAGGTTGTGGGTGATCAGCAGCAGCGAGGTCTCGAACTCGCGGCGCAGGTCGTGCAGGATCCGGATGATCTGGGCCTCGACCAGCACGTCGAGCGCCGTGGTCGGCTCGTCGGCCACCACGAACGCGGGCCGCAGCACGAGCGCCAGCGCGATCATCAGCCGCTGCCGCATGCCGCCGGAGAACTCGTGCGGGTAGGCGCGGTAGCGGGTCGGCGGGATGCCCATCACCCGCATCACCTGCAGCGCCCGGCGCTGGCACTCGTCCTTGCTGATGCCCTTCTCGTGGGTGCGCAGGGTCTCCTCGAAGTGCTCGCTGATCCGCATCAACGGGTTCAGCCGCGTCAGCGGCTCCTGTAAGATCATGCCGAGCTCGGCGCCGCGCTTGGCGAACATCTGCTTGCGCGGCAGCGACAGCAGGTCCTGGCCCTTGAACCGCAGGTGCCCGTCCATCTTCGCGCCGTCGGGCAGCAGCCCGAGCAGGCCGCGGCCCA
>JBQCEF010000462.1:0-2257 GCA_051960495.1 Nocardioides sp.
GCAGCGGCGGTGGGGTTGCGGCGGGGGTGGCGCCGTTGGGGGTGGCCACCGTGTCCTTCGGTTTGTTTTCGGGCCCGGCGGTCTTATAGGGGTGGGGGGGGATCACGCCGCGGGTGGGGCTGGGGCCAACCGACGGCGTCGTGCCGATCTCGCGCTCGCAGGACTCCCCCGGCCCGATGGGCCGCACGGTCCGCGAGGCGGCGGCACTGCTCACCGTGCTGTCCGCCAGCGGCACCGACTACGCATCGCACGCGCAGCCCGGGCGGCTCGCGGGCAAGCGGATCGGGGTCCCCCGCGGCCCGTACTGGGGCTACTCCCCCCACGCGGACGCCGCCGCCGAGCGCGCGATCGCCCTGCTGGCCGCCGAGGGCGCGACGATCGTCGACCACACCGACCTTCCCGAGCCCCCGGAGTCGATCGGCGCGGACGAGCTGCTCGTGCTGCTGGCGGAGCTGAGGTCGGGGCTCCCGGAGTACCTCGGCACCCGGCCGGGTGACGTGCCCGCCGACCTCGCCGGGGTCGTGGAGTTCAACCGCCACCACTCCGACACCGAGCTGCGCTGGTTCGGCCAGTCGCTGTTCGAGAAGGCGCTGGCCGGGCCCGAGGACGGCAGCGAGGAGTACGTCGCGGCGCGGGCCCGCTGCGTCGCGGCCTCCCGCGAGAACGGCATCGACAAGGTGCTGGGCGAGCACCGGCTCGACGCGCTCCTCACCCCGTCGTACCCGCCGGCCTCGCCGATCGACCTGGTCAACGAGGAGCACTTCGCGGGGGCCTGCACGAGTCCGACCGCGATGGCGGGCTACCCGCTGCTCACCGTGCCGACCGAGCTCGCGGCCGGGCTACCGGTGGCGGTGTCGTTCTGGGGAGCGGCCGGGTCGGAGGCGACGCTGGTCGAGGTCGCGGCCGGCTACGAGGCGGCCCGGGACCGCAGCACCGGACCGCTCCCGGAGCCAACGTACCCGACCTTCGTCTGAGGTCTTTTTTGGTCACGAACCCGTGCGGTAATTGATGTCACAGACACCACTGACCGGTAACAAATCGTCCGCCGATAGAGTAATTGGGTTGCCCACCGACCCGTCTCGGACCGGGTCAACAACTGCATCCGAAGCACCGCGAGCTCGAGTTCGGAGGAATCCCCTTGGCCAGCTCTCCGGCAGGAACGATTTACCGGGGCCGTGAAGGTATGTGGTCGTGGGTCGCCCACCGCATCACCGGCGTCATGCTCTTCTTCTTCCTGTTCGCCCACGTGATCGACACCGCCATGGTGCGGGTGTCTCCCGAGGCCTACAACACCGCCGTCGAGACCTACACGAACCCGATCGTCGGGCTGATGGAGGTCGGGCTGGTCGCGGCCTTCCTCTTCCACGCCCTCAACGGGATCCGGGTCATCCTGGTCGACTTCTGGTCCAACGGACCGCGCTTCCAGAGGCAGATGGTCTACGGGGTCCTCGGCATCTGGGTGGTGCTGATGATCCCCTTCACCATCCGTCACCTGTCGAACGTCTTCGGAGGCTGAGCCCGATGCCGCAGAGCGCTCCCGTCCTCTCCTCCCCGCGTGCCCGCGCCGCCAAGGGCTCGAACTTCGAGCTCAACTCCTGGCTGTTCATGCGCGGCTCGGGCGTCTTGCTGGCCGTGCTGGTGTTCGGCCACCTGTTCGTCAACCTGATGACCGGCGAGGGCATCCACGCGATCGACTTCGCGTTCGTCGCCGGCAAGTGGGCCAGCCCGTTCTGGCAGGTCTGGGACCTGGCCATGCTGTGGCTCGCCGAGCTGCACGGCATGAACGGCCTGCGCACGATCATCAACGACTACGCCACCAAGCCGAACACGCGGTTCGTCCTCAAGACGCTGCTCTACTTCTCGGCGTTCGTCATCCTGGTGCTGGGCACGCTGGTGATCTTCACCTTCGACCCGTGCATCGACCCGTCGTCCACGCTCGACGTGTGCCGGAAGCCCTGAGCGCCGCACGTCTGATGCCCTGAGTCAGCCGTCCCGAAGTCGACAAGGATTCCCATGGTTCAGCAGCACAAGTACGACGTCGTCATCGTCGGCGCCGGCGGAGCCGGCATGCGGGCGGCGCTCGAGTCCGGCCAGCGGACCCGGACCGCGGTCCTCACCAAGCTCTACCCCACCCGGTCCCACACCGGCGCGGCCCAGGGCGGCATGTGCGCCGCCCTCGCCAACGTCGAGGAGGACAACTGGGAGTGGCACACCTTCGACACCGTCAAGGGCGGTGACTACCTCGTCGACCAGGACG
>JBQCEF010000463.1:0-3674 GCA_051960495.1 Nocardioides sp.
GCCGACTCGGCCAGGAAGGTCTCGCCGCTGTGGCCGCCCTCCAGCGCCACCAACCCGTAGCCGGCCAGGTCATCGCGGGCGTCCATGCCCGCGATGCTCGCACGAGCGGCCGCCGCGCACCCCGCTACCCTCGGGCCATGGATCTGCCCGTCCCCGTGATGCAGTGGATGACGCTCCCGGCCCGGCTGACCGTCGCCGCCGCCGAGACCACCCTGGCGCTCGGCCAGCTGGTCGCCCCCGACGGGCCGGTCCGGCGCCGCGGCGGGTACGCCGAGCGCGTCATACTGCTGATCGGTGAGGGCGGGTACGTCGAACGCCTCGCCCAGGCGCTCGCCGACCCCCAGGGGCCGATGCGGCTCGTCAACGTCATCGTCGACGCGCTGGACCCGGAACGGCCGCTGGGCCGGGCCATCGCCCAGGGCGGTCCGGTCGACCGGCTGCTCGACCCGGAGGGGCCGCTGTTCCGGCTGCTCGAGGAGGGCGGCACGGTGGACCGGCTCGTCGAGCCCGACGGCCCGTTGGACCGGCTGGCCGCGCCGGGCGGACC
This sequence comes from Nocardioides sp., assembly GCA_051960495.1. Classification (GTDB taxonomy): domain Bacteria; phylum Actinomycetota; class Actinomycetes; order Propionibacteriales; family Nocardioidaceae; genus Nocardioides_B. Next base: position 548 of record JBQCEF010000463.1, read on the forward strand.
GCTCGAACGGCTGCTCGCCGTCGACGGCGCGTTGGACCGGATCACCCGGGAGGGTGGCGTCCTGGACCGGCTGCTCGCCGAGGAGGGGCTGCTCGACCGGCTGCTCACCGAGGACGGTTTCGTGGAGAAGCTCGTCGCCGACGGCGGCACGCTCGACCAGCTCGTCGCCCTCGGCGCGACTCTCGAGCGGATCCAGCCGCGGCTCGGCGACCTGGCCGCGCTGGTTCCCGAGCTGCACGCGTCGGTCGACGCCCTGAACCGCGCCGTCGGGCCGCTCGGCGACCTCGCCACCCGGCTCCCCGGACGCCGCCGCAACGGCGCCATCGAGGCCGGATGAGCGGGATGCCCGACGGGGTGCACCCGGTGCGCCGGCCGGTCGGCGAGGAGGAGAGCCGCCGGGCCAACCGGGCGGACTGGGACGCCTACGCCGACGAGTACCAGTCCACGCACGGCGCGTTCCTGCGCGACGTCGGCTTCGTGTGGGGCCCCGAGGGGATCGACGAGGGTGAGCTCGGCGTGCTCGGCCCTGTCGCCGGCAGGCACGTGCTCGAGATCGGCTGCGGCGCGTCGCAGTGCGCGCGCTGGCTGACCGACCGTGGCGCGACCGCGGTGGGGCTCGACCTGGCCCTGCGGCAGCTGCAGCACTCCCGCCGGATCGACGAGGCGACCGGCATCGAGGTTCCGGTGGTCTGCGGCACGGCCACCCACCTACCGTTCGCGGACGGGTCGTTCGACGTCGCCTTCTCGTCGTTCGGCGCGCTCCAGTTCGTCGAGGACATCGGGCGCACCGTCGATGAGGTGGCCCGCGTGCTGCGTCCCGGCGGCCGGTTCGGCTTCTCGATCACGCACCCGATCCGGTGGAGCATGCCCGACGACCCCACCAAGGAGGGTCTGGTCGTCACCTCGTCGTACTGGGACCGGACGCCGTACGTCGAGGAGGAGGAGTCCGGTCGGGCCCGCTACGTCGAGCACCACCGCACCCTCGGCGACTGGGTCGGGCTGCTGGCCCGGGCCGGCTTCACGATCACCGACCTCCTCGAGCCGAAGTGGCCCGAGGGCCACGACCGGGTCTGGGGCGGCTGGGGCCCCGAGCGGGGCGCGCTCATCCCCGGTACGGCGATCTTCGGCGCCGACCTGCGCGGCTGACCCCCGGCGCGGGAACGCGACGAGGGGCGCCGCTTGCGCGACGCCCCTCGTTGACGGTGCGGGTCAGACCAGCCTGCGCCGCAGGCCGAACGCACCTGCACCCGCGGCCAGCAGGCCGAGGCCGGTCAGGCCGCGCGCCAGGTTGCGGCCGCCCTCGCCGTCCTCACCCTGGATGATGAAGCTGTAGGCGGTCAGGCCCTGCGCGCCAGCCGGGGCGCCGTACGCCATCTTCTCGTCGTCCGCGCGCTTGGCGCCGGCGTCGATCGTGGCGTAGAGCTCGCCGTAGTTCTGCGCGGTGTCCTTGCCGGCCTTGACCAGCTTCTTGGTGCCCTCGTCGGAGAGGCGCTGCGCACCGTCGACGAGCTTGGGAGCGCCCTCGGCGGCCTGGCCGAGACCGTCGGTGATCTGCCGCGAGCCGTCCGCCGCGTCACCGAGGCCGTCGGCCAGCTGGTCGGAGCCGTCGGCGAGCTGGCCCGAACCGTCCTTGGCCTTCGCAGCGCCGTCCTCCAGCTGACCGGCTCCGTCACTGATCTTGCCGAGGCCGGCCGCGAGCTCGCCGAGCTTCTCGTAGATCAGCTGACCGCCTGCGTCGAGCTGGTCGGTGCCCGCGAGCAGCTTCTTGGTGCCTGCCTTCAGGTCGCCGGTGCCGGCCACCAGCGCGTCGGCGCCGCAGATCAGCGTCATCGCGTCGGGGTCGCATCCGGTCGCCGGCGCCGAGATGCCGGCGAGCAGGGTGTCGCGGATGTTGGCGGTGATGCCGTCCACCAGCAACGGGATGCTGACCTTGATGAAGGCGAGCGCCTGTGCGGCGCCGCAGTCGTCCGTGGTCTGCGGGGTCGCCGCGCCGACCGAGCACAGCGGGCTCGCGTTCGGGTTGGAGAGGCCGGCCTTCATCTTGTCGATGCCGGGGACGAGGGTGGCGTCGACCTTCGCGACGACCGCCTTCAGCGCCGCGGCAGCGGGCTGGGTCGCCGAGTTGCCACTGAGCTGCGTGGCGATGAGCTGGACCATGTCCATCGCGCCGCACTTGGTCGGCGTCCCCCCGGTGAGGGCGACCGCGCAGTCCGTGGTCGGCGCGGGGAACCGCAGCCCGTACTTCACGGCGTTGAGCCCACCGAACAGGGTGGCCGGCTCGCCCGTGACGGGGTCGGTCACGTCGGTCGGGGTGCCGATCCCGTCGACGACCGCCTGCAGGCCGCCGAGGAGCGCCTGGTAGCTGGCGTTCTGCTGCAGCTGGGCCGCGACCGAGGCCGGCAGGGTCTGCACGCCCGCCTCGAGCTGGCCGAGGCCGTCGCGCAGTGCCTTCTGGCCGTCGAGGATCTGGCCCGCGCCGTCGTCGAGCTGGAGCGCTCCACCCGAGAGCTCACCGAGACCGCCGGACAGCTTGCCCGCGCCGTCACGCAGCTGCTTGCTGCCGTCCGCGGCCGTCTGGGCACCGTCGGCGAGCTGGCCGGAGCCGTCGCGGAGCTGGCCGAGGCCGTCGTCGAGCTGGCCCATGCCGTCGGCGAGCTGCCGGGCTCCGGGGACGGCCGTGCCGGCCAGACCCATGTAGAGCTGGTCGGAGCCGTCGCGCAGCTTGAGCAGGCCGGCGACGAGGTCGCTCGCGCCGTCGCGGAGCTTCAGCAGGTTGTCGTCGATCTGCGTGGCGCCGTCGGCCAGGTCGATACCGGTGTCGGCCCCGCCCTTGTAGCTCTTCGCGGCGCTGGCGAACGTCGGCGACTGCAGCGGGTTCAGCGGGAGCGCCGTGATCTCCGTGCGCGGGACGAGACCGTCGGTGATCTTGGCGGTGTAGCCGAACTCGGCGGTGTCCGAGCCGATCGGCGGGAACAGCGTCATGGTGAACGACAGCTTCGTGCCGCCCTTGCCGTCACCGGCCATGTTGGCCTGCTTGGAGTCGACCTCGGTGAAGTTCGGCGGGGCCGTGGTGGTCACCGAGCCGACCATCGGGATCGGGACGTCGACGGTCTTGGTGACCGTGCCG
>JBQCEF010000464.1:0-2264 GCA_051960495.1 Nocardioides sp.
TGTTCACCAGCGCCTTGCCGAGGATCCCGCCGACCGTGCCCACCATGCCCGGACGGTCTGCGTAGCGGAAGAACGCCAGGTGCTCGCTCGGCTCGATGTCGACGTCGTAGCCGTCGACGTCCACGAGCCGTTCCTTCTGGGCGATGCCGATCAGCGTCCCCGAGACCGACACCTGCGACCCGTCGGCCAGGGTGCCGCGCAACGTGATCAGGTTGCGGTGGTCCGGGCTCTCGGGATCGGTGACGAGGCGTACGGCGAGCCCCCGCTCGGCCGCCAGCAGCGGAGCGTTCACATAGGAGACCGTGTCCTCCACCACGTCGGAGAACACGCCCTTCAGCGCTGCCAGCTCCAGCACCTTGACGTCGTAGGCGGTGATCTCACCCCGCACCTCGACGTCGAGCTGCTGGGCCACCTCGCCGGCGAGCGCGGTGAAGATCCGACCGAGCTTCTCGGTCAGCGGCAGGCCCGGACGCACGTCCTCGGCGATCACGCCGCCCTGCACGTTGACCGCGTCGGGGACGAGCTCGCCGGCCAGCGCCAGCCGCACCGACTTGGCGACGGCGATGCCGGCCTTCTCCTGCGCCTCGTCGGTGGAGGCACCGAGGTGCGGGGTCGCCACGACGTTCTCGAACTCGAACAGCGGGCTGTCGGTGCACGGCTCCGAGGCGAACACGTCGAGGCCGGCGGCCGCGATCCGGCCCTCCTTGATCGCGACGTGCAGCGCGTGCTCGTCGACGATCCCGCCGCGGGCCGCGTTGACCAGCACCAGGCTCGGCTTGACCTTGGCCAGCTCCTCCTCGCCGATGAGGCCCAGGGTCTCGGGCGTCTTGGGCAGGTGCACCGACATGAAGTCGGACTCCGCCAGCAGCTCGTCGAGGGTCACCATGCGGACCCCCATCTGCGCGGCGCGGCCGGCCTGCACGTAGGGGTCGAACGCGATCACCTTCATGCCGAAGGCACTCAGCCGCTGCGCGACCAGCACCCCGATCCGGCCCAGGCCCACGATGCCGACGGTCTTCTCGTAGAGCTCGATGCCGGTGTACTTGCTGCGCTTCCACTCGCCGTTCTTCAGCGCCGCGTTGGCCGGCGCGATGTGCCGCGCTGCGGCCAGCATGAGCGCGACGGCGAGCTCCGCGGCGGAGACGATGTTGGACGTGGGAGCGTTGACCACCATCACGCCGCTCTGGGTCGCCGCCCGCACATCCACGTTGTCGAGCCCCACGCCGGCACGCGCGACCACCTTGAGCCGGGTCGCCGCGGCGAGGGCCTCGACGTCGATCTTGGTCGCGCTGCGGACCAGGATCGCGTCGACGTCGGCGATCGCGGGCAGCAGCTCGGCCCGGTTTGCGCCGTTGCAGGTGCGGATCTCGAAGTCGGGCCCGAGCGCCTCGACGGTGGCCGGGCTGAGCTCCTCGGCGATGAGGACGACGGGGCGGGTGCGGGGCTGGGTCACTTCGGGTCCCTCGGAGATCGGTGACGAGTCGGCTCTACGAGGCCTGCACCCCGCGGTGAGATGAACCCGGCGGAGGCGGCCGTGCACGACGCTGTGCCCACCTCGAACTCTACCCGACGGAAGCGGTCGGCCCGCGGCAGTCCGACAGACGGGTCCGGCACCCTTCCTGCGACCTCGCGTCGACGAAGGGTGCCGGAGCCGGGGCTCAGCGGGTGGCGGTGCCCTCGACGTAGTCGCTGTCGGTCGACTTCACCCAGCTCATCAGCTTGCGCAGCTCGCGCCCGGTCTTCTCGATCGGGTGCTGCTCGCCCTTCGCCCGCAGCGACTTGAACTCCGGTGCGCCGGCGTCCTGGTCGTCGATGAACCGCTTGGCGAAGGCACCGTTCTGGATGTCGGCGAGGACCTCCTGCATGCGCTGCTTGACCGAGTCGTCGATGACGCGCGGACCCGAGACGTAGTCGCCGTACTCCGCGGTGTCCGAGACCGACCAGCGCTGCTTGGCGATGCCGCCCTCGTACATAAGGTCGACGAACAGCTTCAGCACGTGCAGGCACTCGAAGTACGCGACCTCGGGCTGGTAGCCCGCCTCGACGAGGGTCTCGAAGCCCGCCATGACGAGCGCCGACGCGCCGCCGCAGAGCACGGCCTGCTCGCCGAAGAGGTCGGTCTCGGTCTCCTCCGTGAAGGTGGTCTTGATCCCGCCCGCGCGCAGGCCGCCGATCGCCTTCGCGTAGGACAGCGCGAGGTCCCAGGCCTTGCCCGTCGCGTCCTTCTCGACCGCGACGAGCACCGGGACGCCCCGGCCCTCGGT
>JBQCEF010000465.1:0-2738 GCA_051960495.1 Nocardioides sp.
AGCGGCATGCGGCGCCCGCTCGGCAGCGCGAGGGAGGTGTCGGGCACGGAGGGGCGCGAGGTATCCATGTCGGCGAGACTAGCCAGCCGACCCTGAGGTCGCTCGTGGGCCGTCAGCGGCGCTGCAGCGCGTAGCAGGCGACCGCCGTCGCGGCGGCGACGTTGAGACTGTCGATGCCCGGCCGCATCGGGATGATCGCGCGCCGGTCCGCCGTCGATTCCCAGCGAGGTGACAGGCCGTGGCCCTCGCCGCCGAGCACGAGCGCCACCTTGTCGAGACCAGCCACCGCCTCCTCGAGGGGCCGGGCGTCGTCGGCGAGCGTCATCGCGACAGTCGTGAACCCACGCGCCGAGAGGTCCGGGAGGGCGTCGTACCAGTCGGGCAGTCGCGTCCAGGGCAACGAGAACACCGCTCCCATCGCGACCTTCACCGCACGCCGGTAGAGCGGATCCGCGCACCTCGGCGCCAGGAGCACCGCGTCCACGCCGAGGGCTGCTCCGCTGCGCAGGATCGCGCCGACGTTCGTGTGGTCGACGATCTCCTCCAGTACCAGCACGGTCCGTGCCCCGGCCAGCACCTCGTCGAGCTCGGGCAGCGCGCGGCGCTCGAGGGACGCCAGCGCCCCGCGGTGGACGTGGAAGCCGGTGACCTCCTCGGCCATGGCCTCCGAGACCACGTAGCAGGGCGCCTCCGGGGCGGAGGCCAGCACGTCCTCGAGGCCGTCGAGCCAGCGAGGTGCCATCAGGAAGGACCTCGGGACGAATCCCGCCTCGACCGCCCGGCGCACCACCTTCTCGCCCTCGGCGAGGAACAGCCCGTGCTCGGACTCGAGGTCCTTGCGCAGCTGGACGTCGCGCAGGTCGCGGTAGTCGCCCAGGCGCGGGTCGGCGGGGTCGGCGACCTCGATCAGCCGTGCCATGCGTACCTCTCGGGGTTCGCCACCGCGACCACGTCGCCGACCACGACGATCGCGGGCGGGCGCACCTGCTGGCGTACGACGTCCTCGCCGATGTCGCCGAGCGTGGAGAGCACCACCCGCTCCCCCGGCATCGTCCCTTCCGACACGACCGCGACCGGCGTGGACGCCGCCCGTCACCCGTCGATCAGCGCGGCGGCGTTGTGCGGGAGGTTCTGCACCGCCATCAGCAGCACGACCGTCCCCCGCAGCCGCGCCACCGCCGGCCACTCGACCAGCGACTCGGGGTGGCCCGGCGGCAGGTGGCCGGAGATCACGGTGAAGTCGTGGGCGACGCCGCGATGGGTGACCGGGATCCCCGCCACCGCGGGCACCGAGATCGCGCTGGTGAGACCGGGGACGACCTGGCAGGGCACGCCGGCCTCGGCGCAGGCCAGCGCTTCTTCGTAGCCGCGGCCGAACACGAACGAGTCACCGCCCTTGAAGCGCACCACCCGTCGTCCGGCGAGGGCGTGCTCGACGATCACCCGGTTGATCTCCGCCTGGGCCGCGGACCGTCCGCGGGGCAGCTTCGTGACGTCGATGAGCTCGACGTCGGGCGAGAGCTCGTCGAGCAGCGCGCGGGGGGCCAGCCGGTCGGTCACCACCACGTCCGCCTCGCTGAGCGCCCGCCGCGCGGCCACGGTCACCAGCTCGGGGTCGCCGGGGCCGCCCCCGACCAGCACCACGCCGGGGACGCGCTCGTGGTCGTGGGGTGAGGTGATCGCGCCGTCGCGGAGCCCGGCGACGACGGCGTCGCGCACGGCCGCGGAACGACGGGGCTCCCGGTTGGCGAGCACGGCCACCGTCACCCCGGCGTGCCGGCCCACCGCCGGCGTCCAGGCGGTCGCCTGGGTGGCGTCGTCGGCCCGGACGCAGAAGACCTTGCGCGCGCTGCACCCCTGCGTCACCGTCGCGTTGACGGCGGGGTCGTCGGTGGCGGCGAGGACGTACCACGGCCCGTCGAGATCGGTGTCCTCGAACCGGCGCCGGTGCCAGGTGATCTCCCCGGAGCCGGCGAACCCCTCGACGGCGGGTGTCGTCTCCGGCGACACCACCGTGACCACGGCACCGGCCGCGAGCAGCCCGGGGATGCGGCGCTGGGCGACGTGTCCACCGCCGACGACGAGCACCGGCAGCCCGGCGAGCCGGAGCCCCACGGGATAGGGCGGGAACCCGGTGTCCGGTTCGCTCACGAGCGGGTCACCCCCGCGGAGTCGAAGGTGGCCATCTCGCGGAGCGTGGCGCCGGCGGCCTCGACGAGCGGGAACGCCAGCACCGCTCCGGTGCCTTCGCCGAGCCGCAGGTCGAGGTCGACCAGCGGCCTCAGCCCGAGCCGGTCCAGGGCGACCCGGTGCCCCGGCTCCACGCTGCGGTGGCCGGCGAAGCAGTAGCCGACCGCCTCCGGGCACATCGCCTGCGCGACGAGCGCCGCCGACCCGGCGATGACTCCGTCGAGGATCACCGGGACCCCCGCAGCGGCGGCGCCCAGCACGAACCCGGCGACACCGGCGTGCTCGAAACCGCCGACGGAGGCCAGCGTGGCCAGCGGGTCCGACGCAGGCGGCCGCGCGGTGAGGGCGCGGTCCACGACCGCCACCTTCCGTGACCAGGTGTCGTCGTCCACGCCGGTCCCCCGCCCCGTCACCTCCGCCGCGGGGATGCCCGTGAACGCCGAGACGAGCGCCGCGGACGGCGTCGTGTTGGCGATCCCCATGTCCCCGGTGAGCAGGCAGTTGTGGCCCGCGGCGACCAGGTCCCGGGCGGTCTCGATGCCCACCTC
>JBQCEF010000466.1:0-3944 GCA_051960495.1 Nocardioides sp.
CTCTTCTACCTCAACAACCTGATCCACGACGTGCTCGCGAAGGCCGGGTTCACCGAGGGAGCGGGCAACTTCCAGGAGACCAACTACTCGGGCGCAGGCGGAGGCGGCGACCCGGTGCAGGCCGAGGCTCAAGACGGTGGCGGCACGGACAACGCCAACTTCGCCACGCCGCCCGACGGTCAGGACCCGCGGATGCAGATGTACCTCTGGAGCCCGCCGACCTCGCACCAGGTCGTCGTCGGCAACAAGAGCTACGACGCGACTGGGGCCGAGTGGGGCGCCGAGCTCGGCGAGACCGGGCGGACGGGCCCGCTGGCGGTCGCCAACGACGGCACCGGCACGACCTCCGACGCCTGCGAGCCACTGGCTCCGGTGACGGCCGGCTCGATCGTGATCGCGGACCGCGGCTCCTGCAACTTCACCGACAAGGCGCTCAACGCGCAGAACGCCGGGGCGGTCGGCATCATCGTCGCCAACAACAGCCCGGGCGCCCCGATCGTCATGGGCGGCAGCAACCGCAAGGTGACGATCCCGGGCGTCATGGTCTCGCAGCGCGACGGCGGCACCATCAAGCGCAGCGCCGGCAAGCCGGTGACCATCCGCGCGAACGCCGACGCCTTGCTCAAGGACGCCTCGCTCGACTCCGACGTCGTCTGGCACGAGTACGGACACGGGCTCACCTGGCGGATGATCGGCCGGATGGACGACGCGCTCGCCGGCGCGATCGGCGAGGGTATGAGCGACGTGCTCTCGGTGATCGTCAACGACGACCCGATCGTCGGCGAGTACTCCATCTCCGACCCGGCGGGCATCCGGTCGCACTCCTACGAGGGCTACCCCGGCACCTACGCGGACATCACCGGGACCGAGGTGCACGCCGACGGCGAGCTCTACGGCGCCATCGGCTGGGACCTGTGGAAGCAGTACAAGGCGGCCGGGCTCGGGCGCGACGACATCCTGTCCGACCTGGTGCACGGGATGCCGCTGACCCCGTCCTCGCCGACGTACGAGGACATGCGCGACGGCATCATCAAGGGCCTGGAGATGGGTCCGAATACTGCTCGCGTTTGCTGGGTGTGGAGCTCGTTCGCCAAGTACGGCGTGGGCGAGGGCGCGACCGGCACGGTCCGGGGCAAGTCCGTGCTGGTGAGCGAGTCGTTCGCGAAGCCGGGGAGCTGCGGCTGACCTGGCGGTCTCGTCCATCCGCTGGCCCGGCGCCTTCCTCGCCGCATCACCCGTGAGGAGGCGCCGGGTCGCCGGTCAGGCGGGGACGACCTGGGTCCGCAGCTCGTGGCTGCCGTCGGGCAGCGGCGCCTCGTAGTACAGCCGGTAGCCGCCCTCGGCGAGCGGCACGACGTCGAGGTAGCGGGCGTCGCTGAGCGGCGCGTCACCGGAGGCCACCAGGGTCCCGGGTTGAGAACCGGGGACGGCCCAGCCGGTGCGCTCGGAGAAGTTCTCCTCCTTGGTGGCGCGGCCGTCGTACGCCGCCGAACCGTCCGGCAGCACCGCCGTGACCCGGGCGCCGCGGGCGTCCCACCTGCCCGGTCGTCCGCCGATCGCGACCTCGCCCCAGGTCCAGTCGAGCCCGTCGGGGGAGGTGGCATGGCGGGTGGTCATCCGGTCCTCCTCGTCGGGGACGTCGAGGGGGTGGCAGCAGACCCACGCCTGCCAATGCTCGCCGTCGCGCCGGATCACCGGGTCCTTGACCCCGGTGAGGTCGTCGCCGGGGAAGACCGTGCGCGCCTCGGCATCGGCCAGACCGGCCGGGTCGTCCGCCTCCAGCACGTCGATCCGCCAGTGCTTCGTGCCCGGCGTGGCGCACGAGACGTAGACCCGCCATCGGCCCGACGCGGTCCGCACGAGCGCCGGCCGTTCGAGCGACTCCGCGCCGAACCGTTCCTTGTCGAGGGTGGCCACGGTGGTCAGGTGCTCGCCGTCCGGTGCCAGTGCCACGACGGTGGCGGAGCCGCGCTGGTCGGCGGTCCGCACCCGGTAGGCCACCACGAACCCGCCCGAGTCGTCCGGCACGGCGCTCGGCGCACCCACCCAGTTGCCCGGGCCGGGGCCGGGGGCAGGGACGGCGACGGCGTAGCCGTCGGGCGGGGGACTGGAGGCTCGCTCATGCCTCCCAACGTACGACGCCCTCGTCGGCGACCTGGATCACCGTCATCCCGGCCGTTGCGCCCGGCCCGCTCATGTCCGCCAGCGCCGCAGGGGCGTCCTCGAGCCCGATCACGCGGCCGACCAGCCGGTCCGGGCGGAGCGCCCCCGACTCGACCAGCGAGAGCAGGCCCGGGTACCCGGTCGCCGGCATGCCGTGCGAACCGTGGATCGACAGCTCCTTCGCCACGACGAGGTCCATCGGCAGCGGCGGTGTCGCCTCCGCGCCCAGCAGCAGGCCGAGCTGCACATGGCGTCCCCGAGGCCGCAGGCAGCCCACCGAGGCCACCGCCGTGGCGGGTGACCCGACCGCGTCGAGCGAGACCACCGCGCCACCGCCGGTCGCCTCCCGGACACGCGCGACCACGGCGTCCTCGTCGGCCGTCGCCGCTGCCGTGTCGTCGGCTTGCACGAGCACCTCCGCGCCGACCTCGCCGGCCAGCGTGAGCGCCGCGTCGGACCGGTCCACGGCCACCACCCGGGCGCCGAGCGCGGTCGCGATCATGACCGCCGACAACCCGACGCCGCCGCAGCCGTGCACCGCCACCCACCGGCCTGGCTGCACCTGGCCGTGCGTGGTGAGTCCGCGGTAGGCGGTGGCGAATCGACACCCCAGCGAGGCGGCGGTCACGAAGTCGACGCTCTCGGGGAGCGCCACGACGTTCAGGTCGGCGGCGTGCACGCTCACCAGCTCCGCGAACGAGCCGGGGCCGGTGAAGCCTGGCTGGGTCTGGTGCGGGCACACCTGGGCGTCGCCGGCCCGGCAGTACTCACACCGTCCGCAGCCGCACACGAAGGGCACGGTGACCCGCTGTCCGGGGCGGACGTCGCGGACGTCGGCGCCCACCTCCACAACGGTCCCGGCGAACTCGTGGCCGGGCACGTGCGGCAGCGTCACCGGGTCGTGGCCCTGCCAGGCGTGCCAGTCCGAGCGGCACACACCGGTCGCGGCGACCCGGATCACCGCCCCGTCGACCGGGCAGGCCGGTGCGTCGGTGGTGACGAGCTGGGGGAGGGCGCCGTACGCGGTGTAGCGGACCGCCCTCATGCAGCCCCGTGTCCGGAGTCCCGGTCGCTGTCGCGTGCCGGGTCGGCGGCAGTGCTGTCGGCGGTGAGCTCGGTCATGGACTCGAGGGTCTCACGCAGGCGCACGCGCAACCGGTGCAGCCGGACGCTGACCGCGCTCGGCCGGATCCCGAGGTGGCGTGCGATCTCGTCGCGGGTGAAGCCGGTCGACTGCAGCCACAGCAGCCGGGCATCGGCGGCGCCGAGGCCGTGGAGGTACCGGTCGGTGAGCGTGTCGTCGACACCGGTGATCGGGACGGCGAGCTGGTGCTCGGCCGCCAGCCAGTGCTCGAGCAGCGCCTGCAGGTCGGCCGGGGCGCCGGAGCGCCGGGGGCGCAGCATCCGGCTCTGCCGGTAGGACTCCATCATGGCCGCGTACATGCCGCGTGCCAGCCACGCCTCGAGGTCCACAGGGCGTCCCCGCGGCCCCCACGCATGGGTGAAGGCGTCGACGCCGATCTGCACGAGCTCGGCGCGCTCGGGGTCGGCCAGATCGGAGAACATCCGGCGGCCGACGACGCGCAGCGCGATCTCCCGGACCGTCTCCTGCGAGACGCCCGGACCCCCCGTCGCCCCCGACGGTCTCTCGGTCACGTGCCCACCTGTTCTTCTTGCCCCACGTCCAGGATGGCAGGAACCGCCGACCGAACAGGTCACGCGACACGGCTGCAGCAGCAAAAAGTCGCTCGCCGGCGGGCTTCCCGAGGAGGGGCGGCCTG
>JBQCEF010000467.1:0-3747 GCA_051960495.1 Nocardioides sp.
CTCGCCGGTGAGATCCGCGAGCGGTTCGCCGGCCAGGTGGTGCGCGCCTCCTCCCCGCAGGGCCGCTTCGCCGAGTCGGCGGCGCTGGTCGACGGGACCCCGCTGCTCGACGCGCAGGCCTGGGGCAAGCAGCTCTTCGTGGAGTTCGACGAGGACCGGTTCGTGCACGTGCACCTCGGGCTGATCGGCTCGTTCCGGTTCGGCGAGGGCGAACCGCCCCCGCCGGTGGGCCAGGTGCGGCTGCGGCTGGCGGTCGGGGGCGCGAGGCCGTCGTACGGCGACCTCCGTGGCGCGACCACCTGCGCCCTCATCACGCGTGAGCAGCGACAGCAGGTCGTCGACCGGCTCGGCCCCGACCCGCTGCGCGAGGACGCCGACCCGGAGCGCGCCTGGGCGCGGATCTCGCGCAGCCGCAAGCCCGTCGGCGCGCTGCTGATGGACCAGCAGGTGCTCGCCGGCGTCGGGAACGTCTACCGGGCCGAGCTGCTGTTCCGGCACCGGATCCACCCGCTGCGCCCGGGCAACACGCTGCGCAGATCGCGCTTCGAGGCGATGTGGGCTGACCTCGTCGCGCTGATGCGCGAGGGCGTCGGCACCGGCCGGATCGACACGGTGCGCGCCGAGCACACCCCCGAGGCGATGGGCCGCCCGCCTCGTGTGGACGACCACGGCGGAGAGGTCTACGTCTACCGCCGCCACGACCAGCCGTGCCTGGTCTGCGGCGCGCGGGTGCGCACCCAGGTCCTCGAGGGCCGCAACCTGTTCTGGTGCCCGCGCTGCCAGCCGGTCTTCCGGTCGCGTGCGGCGCGACCGTGAGGCACCACTCGACCCATTAGTGCGCGGGACCGGGGCCCTGGCATTAGGGTCGGTCCCGTGGTCGTCGCTCAGCACCCAGACCGCCTGACGCGCCAGCCGGCTCGCCAGGTGATGTCGCGACGGTGGAACCACTCGGTGCGCCGGATGCGCAACTCCGAGGCGACCTGGGTCACCGCGCTCGGGTTGCTGAGCCTGGTGATCGGCTTCGGGATCTACAACTTCGGCGGCGCCATCCCGTCGAGCGCCGTGGCGATCCCGATCGTCATCGCCAACATCGTGCTGAGCCCCCGCTCGCTGCCCTGGTTCGTCGTCTACGTGCTGGGCGTGCTCGTGGTCGTGGTGGCCGCGACCGCCGACACGCAGCTCGACGGCCGCCGGGTGGGCGGGGTCGTGATCTCGTTCGTGATCGGCCTCATCGTGCTGATCGCGTCGTTCCGCCGCTCCCGGCTGGGCGTGGCTGGATCGCTGGGCGAGTCGATGCTGGTGGACCTGCGCGAGCGGATCAACAAGCAGGGCGTGATGCCCCGGCTGCCGCACGACTGGTACGCCGAGGCCGTGATGCGCTCCGCCGGCGCCTCCTCGTTCGCGGGTGACTTCATGGTGGCCTCGCTCACCACGGACTCCCGGAAGTTCCACGTGGCGGTCGTCGACGTCTCCGGCAAGGGCGAGCAGGCCGGCACCCGGTCCCTGCTGCTCTCGGGAGCCTTCGGCGGGCTGCTCGGGGCGCTGCCGCCCGACCAGTTCCTCCCGGCGGCCAACGACTACCTGCTGCGCCAGGACTGGAGCGAGGGGTTCGCCACCGCGGTCCACCTGTGCATCGACCTGGGCACGGGGGAGTTCGAGATCCGGTCCGCCGGCCACCCGCCGGCCGTGCAGCTGCAGGCCGGCTCCGGTCGCTGGGCGGTGCACGAGGTCGAGGGCCCGATCCTCGGTCTGATGGCCGACGCCGAGTTCGCCGTGACGCGCGGCGTCCTGCAGCGTGGTGACGCGATCTTGATGTTCACCGACGGCCTGGTCGAGACGCCGCAGCGTGACATCTCGCTCGGCATCGACAAGCTCCTCGGCCAGGGCGAGCGGCTCCTGCGGGAGGGCTTCGAGCACGGCGCCGAGCGGCTCGTCGCCAAGATCGACTCGATCAACGACGACCGCGCGCTGCTGCTGCTGCACCGCCGCTGACCGGACGCGCCCTACCGCGGGGTGCGGGCCGGGCGATCTGCCACGCCGTGAGCGCCACGTCCGCCGCCCGGTAGCCGTCGGCCATGTACTCGCCCCAGCTCCGGTTGTCGACGAAGTCGCCGTAGAGCCCTGCTCCGCGCACCTTGCCGTAGGGCACCGGGGTCAGCTCGACGACGTCAGGAACCACGCGCCGCAGGTCGCTGATGCTGCGCCGGGCCAGCTCGACGTGCTGCATCAGGCGCGACTGGCTGGCCACACGCAGCACGCTGAGGATCGACTCGCGCCAGTGCGGCTCGTGGTCAGGCTCGAACCCCTCGTCGTAGAAGCCGTTGATCACGATCGCGACGTCGCAGAGGTCTCCCTCGACGAACGGCCGGGCGGGCAGGATGTCCACGACGCCCCCGTCGAGCCACCAGCCGCCGTCCAGCGCGGTGGGCTGGATGGCGGTCGGCAGGGCCACGGCCATCCGGACGGCGTGGGCGGCGGGTAGGTCGGGATGCGTGGACGAGCCCACGTAGGCGAGGCGGTTCTCCTCGATGTTCCACAACGGGAACCAGACCGGGACCGGCAGGTCGCCGAGCGTGACGTCCCCGACGATGTGCCGGTAGACCCGCTCGACCTTGTCGCCGCGCACCAGCCCCGACCAGCCTCGGCCCCGTAGCACGGGCATGGCCGCCAGGGCGCCCCAGTCGAAGTCGACGTAGTCACGGGGGCGCAGCCGCAGCGTCGCGCGGGCGACCTCCGCGGTCGACAGCCCGGCGGCGAGCGGGATCCCGAACAGCGCAGAGCCGGAGCACACGCCGTACCCGACCGGGGTCACACCGGCCTCTTCGAGGACTCGTACGACGCCGACGAGGGAGGCGAGCACGCCGCTGCCGCCGGAGGCAATCACCGCCACCCGGCGTCCTCGCAGGGCGGGGAGCTCCCGCTGCGTGAACGGAGGGAAAGGGTCGTTGGACGCCGACGGTCCGCGGTCGGTGGGGAGCGGCAGCGCGGCTCGCCGTACCTGGCTCAGGAAGTGCAGGTCGGCAACCGGTGAGGCGAGGTGCGCCCGGACCCGTTCGGCGTTGCGGAGGTACTGGCCGATCCGGCCGATGTCGACGAGGTAGCTGATCATCCGACGCTCCCCTGCGCGAGGGCTGAAGGTCTGATCGCAGCGTGTACGCGCCGCCCGGGCAACGCCAGAGGCGTTGGGCCCGGAACGCCCACGTCGTGGCTCTCCGCCGGCGTCGCGGAGGCCGATTGGAGCGGATGACGGGAATCGAACCCGCGTAGCTAGTTTGGAAGACTAGGGCTCTACCATTGAGCTACATCCGCATCGCCGGGTGCTCGGGAGCGCTCCGACCGGGCAATCGTGCCACAGGAGAGAACTCCCGTTCCAATCGGCCGCGACGGTCGAGTCCGGGCGCCGGACGCACGATTAGAGCCCGCGGTGCCGGGTCGACTAGACTCCCCGGGGCTCCCGCAGGGGGGCCGGACTTCGGGGCGTAGCGTAGTGGCTAGCGCGCCTGCTTTGGGAGCAGGAGATCGCAGGTTCGAGTCCTGTCGCCCCGACCATGCTTCTCGAGCATGTCGTTCCACGTCGTAACGCAACCCTAGTCAGCACATCGTCAGTACATGAGGAGAACACCTGTGAAGAGCGCCGTCGAGACTTTGAGCCCGACCCGGGCCAAGCTCACCGTCGAGGTGCCCTTCGAGGAGCTCAAGCCGAGCCTCGACGCGGCGTACAAGAAGATCGCCCAGCAGATCAACGTG
>JBQCEF010000468.1:0-10406 GCA_051960495.1 Nocardioides sp.
ATTGTTTAAACACCTGGAGACCCGGGGTTAGAGAAAACTACTTGGTGGTGTCCACCAGTTTGTGTTGGGTTTTCGCCCGGCCCTGGCCGGGGGCCAGCGACGGGTCGTCGACCAACGTGACCGGCCGGCCGTCGAGCGCTGCGGGGTCGAGCTGGGCGCGGTCCGCCGGGTTCATCCGTACGACGACCGCGTGGTCCGGACGCACCTGGGCGAGGGCACGGCGCAGCGCGTCGAGGCCCGGCTCATTGGCCACGGCGAGCTCGCGCTGCAGCACCTCCTCGGCGATCCGGAGGGCCAGCTCGACGGCCGCGTCGGCGAGGGCGTCGTACCGGACGGCGAAGTCGGCGACGCACCGCTGGGTGGCATCGGTAAGCGCGGCCACGAGCAGCTCGTGCTCGGCCGCCTGAGCGGCCTGCCGGCGCGACGCGGCCTCGACCTGATCGGCCTCGACGGCCCGCGCGCTGTCGAGCGCCCGGCGACGTCCCTCGGCCCAGCCCGCGGCATAGCCCTGGGCGCGACCGGCCGCACTCGCGCGCTCTGCAAGCGCGGCCAGGGCGACCTCGGTGACGGCGTCGCCGAGGATCCCGTCGCCGCCGAAGCGGGTCCAGGTGCCGGTGCGCAGGTCGCCGTTCGCGGTCCCCGGCTGCCCGGGCGCTCCGGTGTCCGGGAGGCCGCGGAGGACGACGCCCTCAGCTGACGTACTCGTCATCGGAGCCCCTCCTCAGCACGATCTCGCCCGCGTCCTCGAGACGGCGGATGGTGAGGATGACCTTCTGCTGGGCCTCCTCGACCTGGCGCAGCAGCACCGGGCCGAGCAGGTCGATGTCCTCGAGCAGGGTCTGGGACGCCCGCTCGGACATGTTCTTGGTGATCTTGGCGCGCACGTCCTCGGAGACGCCCTTGAGCGCGAGCGCGAGGTCGGCGGACTCCACCTGGCGGAGCACGAGCTGCACGTCGCGGTCCTCGAGCAGGGTGATGTCCTCGAACATGAACATCCGGCTCTTGACCTCTTCGGCGAGCTCGGGGTCACGGGCCTGCAGCCCCTCGACGATGAGCCGTTCGGTGGCGCGGTCGGAGCGGTTGATGATCTGGATCAACGGGTCCAGGCCGCCGATCGCCGACATCTCCATCGGCTGCAGCACCGAGGACATCTTGCGCTCCAGCGCACCCTCGAGGCCCTTGAGCACGTCGGGCGAGGTCCGGTCCATCACGGCGATCCGGTGCGCGACGTCGGCCTGCAGCTCGGACTCGAGGCCGGAGAGCACCATGGTCGCCTTGTCGCTGGACAGGTGCGCGAGCACCACCGCGATCACCTGCGGGTGCTCGTTGGCGATGAACGACAGCAGCTGGCGCGGGTCGGCGCGGTGCAGGAACTGGAAGGGCAGCTTCATCGCCGAGGCGGCCAGCCGGTTCATCACGGCTTCGGCGCGCTCGGCTCCGAGGGACTCCTCGAGCAGCGCCCGCGCGAACGCCGGACCGCCGCGGGCGACGTGGGCCTGCGCGACGGCGAGGGTGCGGAACTCGGCGAGGACGCCCTCGGTCTCCTCGCGCGTCAGCGAGTCGAGCTCGGAGATCTCCGCCGAGATGGCCTCGACCTCGGACTCGGACATGTGGCTGAGCAGCTTGGCCGCCTGCTCCTGGCCGAGCTGGACCAGGAGGATGGCGACCTTGCGCACGCCCATGCTCTGCACGGCTGTCGTCGTCATGGCGGTCACTCGGCCTCGACGAGCCAGCCGCGGAGCAGCTGGGCGACGTCCTCGGGCTGCCGCTCGACCATCGACGCGATCTCGTCACGTGCGGCCAGCTTGAGGTCGGCGAGCTCGCCGGTCGGCAGCTCAGCGGCCGCGACCGGTGCGGGCTCCACGGCCGGGCTGTTGCGGCGGATCTGCTCCACGACGTACGTCGTCGCCTGCTCCCGCAGCTGGGTGCGCTTGCGGCTCTGTCGCCAGGCTGCGAGCAGGACCAGCAGGAGCAGCAGGACGAGTCCGCCGGTCTTGGCCATCGACATCATCTGGGCCTTGTCGTCGGCCTTCTTCGCCGCGGCCAGGGCGGCCTTGGCCTCGGCCTCGCCGCTGCGGTCGAACGGCATCGTCGTCACCTCGACGGTGTCGCCGCGCTGCGGGTCGATCCCGAGCGCGGAGGTGACCAGCGCCTGGACGTCGGCGAGGTCGCGGGCCCCGAGCGCCTGGGTGTCGACGACCACGCCGACGTGCAGGCTCTCCACGTTGCCCGGCGCTGCCTCGCGGTGCTCGACGCTCTGGTTGACCGCGTTGTCGGCGGTGCGCTGCTTCTTCTCGTAGGCGGTGGCGCCGTTGGGCACGGCGTTGGGGTCCAGCTGCCCGTCGGGTCCGACCACGCCGCCGCCGTTGGTGGAGTTGCCGGGGGCGGTGTACTTCTCGGTCAGCTTGGTGTCGGTGAGCGGCACGAGCTTCGGGTCGGTGAAGTAGCGGGTGGTCTGGGTAGTGGTCTGGTCGAAGTTGAGGTCGGCGGTGACCTGCACCGCCGAGTTGCCGGCGCCCAGGACCCGGTCGAGGACCGAGGTCACCGAACCGCCCATGCGGTCCTCGAACGCCTGCACCTGCTGGGCCCTGGTGTCGCCGAAGGTGCCGGCGTCGTCGCCCGCCGCCGAGAGGACCTGCCCTGCGGAGTCGGTGACGGTCACCTGCTTGGGGTCGAGCCCCTCGACGGACGAGGCGACCAGGTGGACGATCGCCTGGACCTGGCCGACACCGAGCGTGGACCCGGGCCGCGTCTGCACGAGCACCGACGCCGTCGTCGGCGCCTTGTCGGTCTCGAACAGGGTCTCCTGCGGCATCGCGACGTGGACTACCGCGGTCTGCACCGCGTCGAGCGCCTCGATGGTGCTCTCGAGCTCGCCCTCGATCGCGCGCTTGTAGCTGGTCTCCTCCTGGAACTGCGAGGTGGAGAGGCTCTGCTTGTCGAGGATGCTGTAGCCGTCCGAGCTCTGGCTCGGCAGGCCCTCGCCGCTGAGCTGGATGCGCGCGTCGTACACGTCGGCCTGCGGCACCAAGATTGTGCTGCCGCCGCCGGCGAGCTTGTACGGCGTGCCCTGCGACTCGAGCTGGTCGATGACCGCCGAGGCGTCTGCCGGCGCGATGTTCGTGAACAGTGGCGCGTAGGCCGGCGTCGAGGCCCACCGGAACGCCATCCCGGCGGCGAGCAGCAGCGCGAGGCCGCCGATGACCGCGACGGTCTTCTGCCCGGTGGTGAACGTGGCGAAGGTGCGCTGCAGCTGCTGCAGGCGACCGGTGATCTGGTGACGCATCAGATGGACATCCGCATGATCTCCTGGAAGGCCTCGAGGGCCTTGTTACGGACGGCGGTCGTGAGCTGGGTGGCGACCGCGGCCTCGGTGGCGGTGATCGTGTAGTCGTGGATCGCGGTGAGGTCGCCGGTGGCCGCCTGGACGGCGAGGGTGTCCGCGCGGTCGTGGACGTTCTGCAGGTTCTCGATGCCCTGGCTGAGGATCTGGCCGAAGTCGGCACCGCTCGCGCCCGCGATGCCGTTGGTGGCGTCGGCGCCGCCGATCCCGCCGACGTTGCCGAGGGAGGACGGGGCCGCGGTCGGCAGCACGCTGGGGACCATCGGCGTGAAGCCGCCGAGTGCCTCGATGGGGCCGATGCTCATGAGTTGCGTCCGATCGAGAGGGCGGCGGAGTAGGTGTCCTGCGCGTTGCGGACCACGGACGCCTGGGCCTGGAAGCCTCGCTGCGCCATGATCAGCTGGCTCATCTGGGCCCCGAGGTCGATGTCGGGCATGCGCACGTTGCCGGCCGCGTCGGCGAGCGGGTGGTCGGGCTGGTAGACGACGCGGCCGACCGGGTCACCGAGGGCGATGTCGGAGACGCGGACGCCGCCGCCCTCGACGGTCTGCGCCACGGCGTACTGCGCCTGGAAGGCACTCTCGGCCGTCGAGCGCGCGGTGTTGACGTTGGAGATGTTGTAGGACAGGCAGTCCAGCCACGTCTGGTGCATCGCCAGGCCGCTGCCGGCGATGTTGAGCATGTCGAAGGCGCCCATCACATGCCGCCGATCGCCGTGGTGATGAGGGCCTCGCGGTCGCCGTACGCGCGGGACAGCAGCTGGTAGCGGAACGTCGACTGCATCGCGGCCATGGTCTCGGTGGCGAGGTCGACGTTGTTGCCGTTGGCTCCTGGGGTGCGCATCGACGCCGTGACGGTCGGCGCGCCGGCTCCGTCGGTGACGGTGCCGTCGGTGATGGCCGCCCGCAGCGAGTCCTCGAAGCCGACCTCCGAGGCCATGAAGCCCGGGGTGTCCATGTTGGCGATGTTGTCCGCGGCGACGCGCTGGCGCATGGCCAGGCCGTCCAGTGCAGCCGCCAACGTGGCGGAGACGGGATCCGACGCAGAGATGAGCATGGACGGCTACTCCGTGGGTCGTGCGCGGGAGCCGGTCCGTCGGCGAGGGTGGTGAGCGATCCTTGCTCAGGTTGAGTCTTCGGCCGCAGGAGCGTGGACTTGAGGACTTTGCTGCTGAATCTGCATCAGCGCGAAAGTCTTTGCCTGGTTGGAGGTTTAGGCCGTGAGGTCGACGTAGACCGGGTGCTCGTCGCGCGCCCCGCGGCGCGATCCGGTGAGTTTGTCGAGCAGGTCGAGCTTCTGCCGGATGCCCACCGTGGCGGTGACCGTCTCGCTGATGAGGGCCTGCTGCCGGTCGAGCAGCGTGCGGGCGCGTACGACGTACTGCGCGGGGATCGGGCCGCTCACCGGCGGCGGGTTCCAGCCGGTGGCCTCCACCTCGTCGAGCGGCTCGCCGTTAAGAATGCGCTCGGTCTGCTCGAGGGTCAGCTCGAGCTCGTCGAGCGCCGCTCCCCAGGCGTCCTGCCAGTCGTCGGGCATGTCGTCACCCAGCTGCGACGGAGGCGAGCGCGGCCTCGCGCCAGGTCTCGACCAGCGGGTCGACGACCGACTTGCAGCCCTGGGTGACGGCGACGTCGCGGCTGGTGTTGGCGCGGATCAGCTCGCGGTAGAGCCAGCTGTAGATGTCGTCGAGCCGGGCGGCGCCGTCCCAGACATCGTGGTCGAGCGAGCTCCGGAGCTCCAGGACGATCTCCTGGGCGTGGATCAGGTGTGGCCCGGCGGCATTGTGCTCGCCTGCCTGCTGCGCGGCGATCGCGCGGTCGACGTCGGCACCGAGCCGCTCGAAGAGCATCACCAGGAGCCGGGCCGGGCTGGCGGTGGTGACCATGCCGCCCATATAGGCGTTGCGTGCGGATGCGTTCATCGTCTTCTCCTAGCTGCCCATCATCTTGGGAAGCGAGCTGATCTGGCCGGCCAGCCACGTGGACTGGTTCTGCAGCTTGCCGAGCGCGACCTCCAGGGCGCCGTACTGGCGTTCGAGCATCGTGCGTCGCTGGTCGAGACGGACGTCCCAGTCGGCGATGTCGTCCTCCATGCGGTCGATCGCCGAGTTGCGGCCGTTGATGGTCGAGGTGATGGTGCCGGTGTCAGCGTTGCTGATGCGCTGGGCCACTGCTTCGAGCGCCGCTGCGAAGCCTTGGGTGTAGGTGACGGTGCCGCTCACGCTGCCGGTGAAGGAAAGCGAGAGGCCGTCGGCGCCGGTTCCGGAACGGCCAGTCATCACGCTGCCGGAAACTGTGGCCGCCGATCCGTCGATCGTGCCTGCGGTCGTGTCGACGGTGTGCGGGCCGGCGGCGGTGCGCCAGCTCGCGCCGGTGAACGTGACGGCCCCTGTGTCCGTGCCGGTCGTGCCGTCCCTCCAGGCCGCGGTCCCGGCGAACATCGCCGTGGTCTTAGCGGGATCGGCTTCGTAGGCGGCCTTGAACGTCGCCTCGTCGAAGACGATCTTGCCGGACCGGTCCGTGCTCACGCCGTACTGCGCGAGGGACTCCCCCCCGATCCCCCGCGTCACGGTGTCGAGCAGCTGGTTGCGCGCCGAGCGCAGCGTGGCGTCTCCGGCGAGCATGCCGCGTGACTTCGCGTCGGCGCTGGCGGCGCTGAGGCTGTCGATCTCGCTGAGTGCCTGGTTCGCCGCGTCGACCAGGGCCTTGACCCGGTCCGACAGAGATGCGGTATCGCGGGCGACGGTGATGGTGGCTGCGCCGGTCGCTCCGGCTGCGAGGGTGACGTCCACGCCGGGCATCAGGTCGGTGATCGTGTTGGTGCTCGAGGTGATGCTCGCGCCGTTGACGGTGAGCGCGGCGTCCTTGCCGTCGTTTGCGGTGACCGCTGTCCCGAGCAGGCTCCCCGGCCCCAGATCGACCGTGAACCCCGACGATGCGCCTGTCGCAGTCGAGACAACGTGCAGCTGGTAGGTCGGGTCGGTGTCCGTCCCACCGGCACGCACCAGCGTCGCCTGCACACCGGTGTTGTTGGCCGGGTCGTTGAGCGCGTCGGCGACGCCCTGGAGCGAGGTGTCGCTGAGGTTGATCGTCGTCACCGCACCCGTCGCCGCGGCTGTCACCGTGATGCTGGTGCTGGTCGTCGCGGTGTCGGTCGGCGCCACCGCGGTGGCGAAGTACGTGCGCGACGCGGTCGCCGTCTGCGTGACCGAGAAACTCAGCGTGCCCGGCGCTGCGGTCGTGTCCGCCTTCACGGAGACCTTGTCGTTGTCGCTGGTCGCCTTGAGCGGCGACCAAGCGGCGACCTTGGCCAGGTCGGCGGCCTTCGTGGCGACGCCTGCGATCTTGGCATTGAGCGTCTGGAGCGCGGTGACCTCACGCTGCTCCGTGCTCATCCGGGTCTTCAGCATGCTCTGGGGACGGGACTCGAGCTGGATGAGCTGGTTGATGATCGACGCGGTGTCGAGACCGCTGACGAGCCCGCTGACACTGGCGTTGGCCATGATGGGCTCCTCCGGGTCGGGCGACGTGGTCGCGCTTCTTGCAGTGGATCCGGTGGGAGCTGGTGGTGTGCCGGCTCCCACCGGAGCTTCGAGGTGAGCCGATACCCCGTCAGCGCCGGCTCACCGCGTCATCACTGGAGCAGACGCAGGACGCCCTGCGGCGCCTGGTTGGCCTGGGCCAGCATCGCGGTACCGGCCTGGGACAGGATCTGCGCCCGGGTGAACTCCATCATCTCCGCGGCCATGTCGGTGTCACGGATGCGGCTCTCCGACGCGGACAGGTTCTCCACCGCGACGTTGAGGTTGTTGATGGTGTGGTCGAACCGGTTCTGGATGGCACCCAGGCCTGCACGCGTGGTGGAGACCTGCTTGATGGCGTCATCCAACTTGCTGATGCCGTACTCGGCGCCACTCAGCGCGTCGAACGCGACGGTCTGAGCCGCAGCCTCCGCCGCGGTGGTCGGCGCGGTGCCATACGTGAGGTCGATGCCGTTCGCTCCGGCCGTGACGGTCAGGTCGCTGGTGTCCACCCCTGCGCTCACGAGCGCATCCGAGATCGCCGTCTCCAAGCTAGCGACGTCGGTCACGGACGAGACGTCCACGTCGGCCAGGTTCACATCCTTACCGCCGATGGACAAGGTGCCAGTGAGCTCCACGTCGGTGAAGTCGGCCGTCGCCGCAGTCCAGTCGGTGCTCCCCAGCTTGACCGTTCCGGCGGTGCCGATGACTCCCGACGTAGCGGTACCGGTCAGACCCGCAGCCGAGGTGGTGACGTTGACCACGTCGACACCCAGGCCCTTGGCATCCATGCCCTCCCCCACCGAGCCGATGGCGACCGAGATGGTCTCCCCGGCGTTGGCACCGACCTGGAAGCTCTTGTTGTAGTTACCGTCGAGGAGCTTCGTGCCGTTGAACGTCGTCGTGTCGGCGATCCGGGTCAGCTCGTCCTGGAGCTGCGACATCTCGGACTGGATGTTGTTCTTCGCGTCGGCGTTGAGCCCACCGTCGTTGGCGGCCTGGACCGACAGGTCGCGCATGCGCTGCAGGATCGAGTGGGTCTCGGTGAGCGCACCCTCAGCGGTCTGCACGACCGAGACGCCGTCCTGGGTGTTGCGGACAGCGACCTTGAGGCCACCGATCTGCGAGCGCAGGCCCTCCGAGATGGCGAGGCCGGCGGCGTCGTCCGCGGCCCGGTTGATGCGGAAGCCGCTGGACAGCTTCTCCAGCGACTTGGCCATCTGCCCGTCGGTGACCGACAGGTTGCGGTACGAGTTCATCGCCGCGATGTTCTGGTTGATACGAAGACCCATGACAATTCCTCCCTGAAAGTTTGGGTCGAGCTTCGAGGTCCGTCCATGGGCCTCGTTGGCTCAGTCATCGGCCGGCGAGATGCCGGCCTGAGGGGTGGAGCTGAACTTTTTCAGTTGTTTGGTGCTGAACGGTGGTTCGAGACGCTCGCTGCTCAACCACCGACTTACGCGGAGTAGAGGTCGCCCGGGCGGGCAGAGAGGCGGGTGGCGTAGCTGCGGTGCGCGGCGACGCTGGCGTAGTAGGCCTCCTTGCGGCGGGCCGCGCAGCCGTTCGGGCGCTCGACGACCTCCGTCAGGTGCGGGTCCAGCGAGGCGTTGAGAGCGCCGCGCATGAGGGTGACCGCCTCGGCGCGGAGCTGGGAGACCCGGGACTCCGTGACACCGAGCTCCTCGGCGATGTCGGCCATCGGCAGGTCGTCGAAGAAGTAGCCCTGGACCACCACGCGCAGCCGATCGGGCAGCTCGGCGACGGCGTCCTGGAGGTAGGCGATCCGCTCCCGGTGCTCGATCACGTCGGCGGGCGTCGGGCCGGCGGACGGACGGACGTCGCCCAGCGAGCTGTCGTCGTACCCGTCAAGGGACATCACCGACGCGCGGCTGAGGTCCTCCTCGTGGGCGGCGAGCTCCTCGAGCCCCATGCCGAGGGCAGAGGCGACCTCGGCGTCGGTGGCGACGCGGCCCAGGGAGACCGCGAGCGTGCTCCGCGCCTCGTCGACCTGGCGGGCGCGGCGGCGCACCGAGCGGCTGGCCCAGTCGAGGCTGCGCAGCTCGTCGACGATAGCGCCGCGGATGCGGGTCGCGGCGTACCCGGGGAAGCTGACCCCCCGCTCGGGGTCGAAGGCCTTCGCGGCCTGAGCCAGGCCGAACATGCCGGCGGACATCAGGTCCTCACGGTGGACGTGGGCGGGCACCCGGCTGGCCATGTCACGCACGATGTGACCCACCATCGGAAGCGCCTCGCGGACGAGGTCCTCGGTGGAGGTGGCTCGGGCTGCATCGATGATCGTGGGCACGGAGCCGTTCTCGACCCAGGACCCCGGCCGCTTGACGATGGACCTGAGTCTTTGCCGTCACCAAGTGACAAATGAGCGGAACGGGCCACTCAGCACTAGTCATAACGGACTAGAGAATCGGACATTCGTACCATTCCCGGCCCAAGATCCACCGGCGTCGATTCCCTCAGGTCCGCCCCCGGCCCGTCGATAGATCCGGTGTCGGAACCCCACTCGCGCTAGGAGCCTGCCCCATCATGGCGATGGAAGACCTGTCCTCGGTGCTCTGGCACGAGCGCGAGCTCCTGGAGACGCTGGCCTACAAGCTCGAGGTCGAGCAGCTCGTGCTGGCCGGCGGCCGGACGCACTGGCTCGCTGCTGCCGCCCGCGAGGTGGAGAACATCCTGGAACGGATCCGCGAGATCGAGCTGCTCCGCGCGGTCGAGGTCGAGGCGGTGGCGGAGGTGCTCGGACTCGAGCCGAACGCGAGCCTGCACCAGATCGCCGACGCGTGCGACGAGCCGTGGACGAGCATCTGGCTCGACCACCGCGAGGCGTTCACGATGATCACCACGCAGATCCAGCAGCTGTCCGTGTCGAACCGGGAGCTGCTCACAGCCGGTTACCACGCCGCCCAGGCGACGCTGCTGTCGCTCACCGAGGGCGCCGGCACCTACCGGGCCGACGGCGCCGTGGATGCCGGTCGTCGGACCTCGCTGCTGGACAGGAGCCTGTGACGCCATGTCGGGCACCTTCTCTTCATTGAGCTCGGCGCTCTCCGGCCTGCGCTACAACCGCGTCGCGATGGACGTCGCGAGCGGCAACGTGGCCAACGCTGGCACCGAGGGGTACGCCCGGCGGCAGGTCATCGGCCAGGCCACCGGGGCCCCGGCCGCCCCGGCCATGTGGTCGCGGTGGGACACCGCCGGCGGCGACGGGGTCGAGCCCGGCGCGATCACCCGGATGGTCGACCCGCTCCTGGACTCCCGCGCGCGCACCGAGCACGCCGGCCTGTCCTACCACGACACCCGGAGCGCCGCGCTGGTCCGCTTCGAGACCACGCTCGGCGAGCCGGGCGAGAACGGCGTCTCCGCGGCGCTGTCCGCGTTCAAGGCCGGGTGGCACGACGTCGCGAACAACCCCGGCGACCTCGCCGCGCGCAGCCAGCTGCTGGCCCGCGCCGAGACGCTGGCCGGCGCGATCCGGACGCAGGACCGCGCAATCACCACCGAGTGGAGCGACCAGCGGACCCGGCTCGA